>JANMNK010000816.1:0-11284 GCA_031373875.1 Pirellulaceae bacterium
CCTGTTCCGATTATCGACTCGTTCCAGCCATTCTGAAGATTAAGACGGGGCGCTTGAAGCAAGTCTCCTGCTATCTGTTCGGTTACAAAACGATCGTAAGGCACATCAAGGTTGATGGCTCGAACAACGTAGTCGCGATACTGAAAAGCCGCAGGAATGTCCTCGTCAAACTCATGACCGCGCGACTCGGCATACCGAACCAAGTCCAACCAATGCCGACCCCAGCGGACGCCTATTTCCGGCGAAGCCATCAATCGATCCACCAGCCGCTCGTACCAGTCCGGCGAATCGTCATTCACAATCGTTTGCAAATCCTCCGTAGTCGGAGGCAATCCAAGGAGGTCCAGATACAGACGTCGCACAAGCGACGAACGGTCCGCTTCGCTATTCGGTTGCAATTGATTCTGTTCCAGTTTTGCCAAAACAAATGCATCGAGGGAACTTCGAGACCAATTTGCTGTCTTCGTCGAAGGCAGCGGTGCATGCATTCGAGCTTGCCACACCCAATGATCCTTCATGCGTTGTTGCATGTCGAAAACTTTATTGTCGTGCGTTCCCATTTCGGGAATTGACTCTTTGGGCCATGGCGATCCAATGTCGACCCACTTTTCCAATATGGCGATTTCCTCCGTCGAAAGCTTGCCGGTTGGAGGCATCTCAAAACCTTCGTACCGAACGGCCTGCAACAGGACACTCTGACGATCGCGTTCGACAATTGCAGGACCACCATCGCCACCCGTTCGAATCAAATCGATATGATCCAATCGCAATCCAGCCTGGATCTTCTTGGCTGGGGCACTATGGCACTCGTAACAATGTTCAGCCAGAATCGGACGAACCTGCTTTTCAAAGAATGTTAATTCGTCCGTCGCAGAAGTGTCTTGCGCCGCCAAGTAGTGCAAACTACTGAGGTGCAAGACGCACGCGACGCGAACGCCTATCAGGAAATAACGCAGCATGGAATGAAACTGCTCGCTATAGAATTTGGTTTTGGTAAAAAGCGGGGAGGCAAGGTGGGAATGACGAATCCAAGTTCTAGGATAACTAATCCGAACACTGCTTGGCAACCTTGAACAGTAATAGTTCGCTCCAGTCCCGAATATTAGTACTGAAAATGCATGTTGAGGTGGTCAAAGAACGCGAATCCCATTCAAGAGTTTGCAAGCATCCACTATCGGTGGCGCAACGGACTGTTCGTGTCAGCGGCAAATTGGGCAACGACATTCAAAGCGAAAGCAGCTTTGCGCGGCAGGCTGCTGAGGCGGACCCACTCGTTCGGACTGTGAAGACAGTCTCCTTCGGGTCCAAATGTGTCGATCGTGGGAAGCCCGAGTGCTGCCGTCTTATTCCCGTCGCTAGCACCACCGCTTTGCCGCCACCGAATGCTTTCACCAAGTTGTGCGCCGCAGGCTTCGGTATGTTTCATTAACTTGGCTGTCGCCGCGTCGACAACTTTAGGTGGAGCGTGCATGCCACCTTCCAAAAGACAGTGGAAATGATTTTCCGGAATGTGAAACGCCGCGGTAGCCTTCTGCATTTGTTGCTCCACCCACTGCTGCTGATCACCGTTTTCGACGCGGACATTGACGCGCAGTATCGCCAAATCAGGAACAACATTTAAAGCGTCTCCACTTCGAATGCGTCCGACATTTATCGTTACACCAACGCATTGGCCATTCAGACGATCCAAGTGATCAGCCAAACGCGCGGCATGTACTAACGCATTCCTGCCTTCTGAAAAATTCCGACCGGAATGTGCCGATTTGCCGCGAATGACCCAAGTAAAATTCCCCGTGCCTTTCCGTGTATCCACCAGACTGCCATCTGCGAGTGTCGGCTCAAATAGCATCGCGAAATCGTATTTCCTGGCAAGTTCTTTCCAAATTGGATAGGAGGATGGCGATCCAACTTCTTCGTCAGGATTCAAAAAGATCGACCAATGAACGCCGTCAAGCAATCCAAATTGCAGACCGGCTTTGATAGCCCATCGCAACGTGATGATTCCGCCCTTCGCATCGATGACTCCTGGTCCATTCAATCGATCATCTTCGAGCAGCGAGCAATGTTGAAATGACGAATCAAGCCCATAAACGGTGTCGTAATGAATCGCTAAGAGAACCGATTGATCGGCCTGGGTCGGAGAACACCATTGCAGAGCCGGACCGGTCGCAATGGTTTTGTGTCTCGCATGATCATCCATCAGCGCGCGATCTTCGAGCGAATAGCGTTTGCATGCAACTCCTAGATCCGAAAAAAGAGTTTCAAGATGATCGGCGACTGCATTCAAACCGGCGACGTTTTCTGAACCCGAATTCAGGTTGCACAATTGCTCCAATTCGCGCTGCATCGAATCCAGGTGCTCAACCAACCAGTCTCGGGCATTCAAAATTTTGTCTTGACGGACGTCGTGTTCACCTGACAAGTTTTTCGGCCTTGTTGCTTTAAGTAGATTGATAGACAATGAAATCAGTGGGGTTGGTTTGGCTGAGTGTTCATGGCATTCCCACTCGGCCATGCTAGGATTTTTACAAGCGACCAAACGCATCCTCCGATCGCCTCGTATTTCTTGCTACCCAATATACTATCCGCAACGATCAAGGTGATCGCGGTCTGCTATTACGTTGAATGGAACGCTAAGTGCCGAAAAAAACGGATTCACAGCGAGAATTTGGTGAAACTACCGTATCACAAAAGTCATTCTTCGATTCTTGGCACGCTTGGATTGCGATAGGTACGGTCGTTCTGCTTGTCGTGTACGTCGTTCTTTGGCTAAACGGATTCAACTCAGTACTACTGAATATCCCAGCACAGAATTGGCCACTTTTCGTTGTACTCGCATGCGGTGGAATCCCGCTTGTCGGTGAGTTACTGATGAAACTGGTTCGCGGCGAATTCGGTTCTGATTTGCTTGCCGCTGTTTCGATTATCACGTCGATTCTACTCGGCGAGTATCTAGCGGGTGCAATTGTCGTTCTCATGCTATCGGGCGGGCAAACCTTGGAAGACTATGCCGTCCGAAGCGCTTCGTCCGTGCTCGCAGCGTTGGCAGGCCGAATGCCCAGCAAAGTTCATCGCAAGACACCGACAGGCGAAGAACAGGTCTCGTTGTCCGAAGTTCGACCAAAGGACATCGTAGTCGTCTACCCTTACGAAATTTGTCCAGTCGACGGCGAAGTCACGCACGGTCACGGCAGCATGGACGAATCCTATTTATCGGGCGAGCCGTATCTCGTGTCAAAGAGCATCGGTTCGGCCGTTCTCTCAGGTGCAATCAACGGCCCGGCGGTTTTAGAAGTTCGCGCAAGCCACGAAGCGAAAGATTCTCGCTTCGCAAAGATCATGCGAGTCATGCAAGACTCCGCGCAACAGAGACCCAAACTGAGACGTCTTGGCGATCAGTTGGGGGCACTGTATACGCCTCTCGCTATCGCCATCGCCATTGTCGCTTGGGGCTTGTCGGGGAACGCAACGCGATTTCTCGCAGTGTTAGTTGTTGCGACCCCCTGCCCTTTGCTGATTGCGATTCCTGTCGCCGTGATTGGTTCGATTTCGCTAGCTGCCCGTCGAGGCATTATTGTCAAAGATCCTGCCATCCTCGAACGGCTCGATTTGGTCAAGATCGCGATGTTCGACAAAACTGGGACGTTGACGTATGGTCGCCCCATCTTGGTCGAAACGATTCCTGCTGTTGAAGGCCACACGCAAGAAGTTCTACAGCTTGCAGCAAGCCTAGAGCATTACTCGAAACATCCATTAAGCATCGCGGTGACTTCCGCGGCAAAGACAGCGTCGTTGACTTTGTTGGCGGCGGATGAAGTGCACGAGGAACCGGGTCAAGGATTACGTGGACGGGTTGGCGGTCGGGAAGTGATTGTTACCAGCCGCCAACAATTGGCCCTACTAGATGAGGCGTCTGCGAACAAATTGCCGCCCAAGATGGCCGGTATGGAGTGCGTCGTAATGATCGACGGCCGGTTCGGTGCCTTGATGCGGTTTCGCGATCAACCTCGGGAGGAAGGTCACCAGTTTGTCGATCATCTTGGGCCGTTCCATGGAATCACGCGAGTCATGCTGATTTCTGGCGATCGTCACGAAGAAGTCGCTTTCCTGGCCAAGCAACTTGGAATAACCGAAATCTACGCCGGACAAAGCCCCGAGCAAAAATTGGAAATCGTGCGACGCGAAACAGCTGCAGGCGAAACACTGTTCATGGGTGACGGAATCAATGATGCTCCTTCGCTCGCGGCTGCAACAATTGGAATTGCGTTTGGTCAAGCAAGCGAGATAACGAGCGAAGCGGCAGATGCCGTGATCTTGGATAGCTCGTTGGAACGCGTCGACGAGTTGCTGCATATCAGCCGCAGAATGCGACGCATCGCGCTACAGAGCGCTGTCGGAGGAATGGCGCTGAGTATGATTGGAATGGGATTTGCCGCATTCGGATACCTAACGCCCGTCGCTGGTGCTTTTTTGCAGGAAACAATCGACGTTTTAGCAGTGCTCAATGCTCTCCGCGCAGCATCCCCACCCAAACAACTGAGTGATCTCCACCTCGCTAAGATTTCTAACACGTGAGGCCAATCGGCTTCAAGACCGCGACGATCCCTAGTTCATTCGCCATTCCAACTTATCTTTCGGCCAGCGATCGCCCAATCTTTCTTGGCACCGAAAAAATATTGGCGTGAAAGATATTCGTCGCTTTCAACCAACAGCCGAGTTGAGGTTGGTACAATGGTCAGCACTTGTCGGCTAAGCTGGGCTGCAAGCAAAGATTTCGATTAACCTTTGAAAGTACACATCGATGCTGAATTCAACACGCGTAGAAGAACTGCGAAGTCAATTTCCGTCTTTGAGACGGCAGGTCGATGGACAGCCAGTCGTTTATCTCGATGGACCAGCGGGAACGCAAGTACCGCTTGCTGTTGCCGATCGAGTCAAAGATGCGATGTTGAATCACAACGCAAATCGAAACGGCAAATTCGCAACGAGTCGAGAAACAGACGCGATTGTTGCTGAATGCCAAGCCGCATGTGCCAGTTGGGTGGGCGCGATCGACCCCGATGAAATTGTCTTCGGTGCCAACATGACGAGTCTGACATTTCAATTTTCGCGGGCCATTTCCACAAAATGGCATCCCGGCGATGAGATTGTCGTGACACGACTGGATCACGATGCGAATTTTACACCTTGGCTTATGGCAGCCCACGACCGAGGCGTTACGGTACGCGTGGTCGATATCAATCCAGAAGACGCCACACTGGACATTGCTGATTTTTCAAGGCAACTATCGAACCGAACTCGGTTGGTCGCGGTTACGTGTGCGTCCAACAGCGTCGGCTCGTTGACTCCGGTTGCAAAATTAGTCGACTTGGCCAACGAAGCTGGGGCCGAAGTTTATTTGGACGCGGTTCATTACTCGCCACATGGATTGGTCGATGTTGCAAGCTGGGGTTGCGATTACTTGGTGTGTTCGGCTTATAAATTTTTCGGACCCCATATCGGCATCCTTTGGGGGCGTCGTGACCTTCTCGAAGACACGCCCGCATACAAAGTGCGTCCTGCTCCCGACACCATCCCAGGGCGATGGATGACGGGCACACAAAATCATGCTTGCTTTGCTGGCGTGACCGCGGCCATCGAATACATTGCATCGATCGACCCGTCGCCCAAGCCCGGGGCAACCCTTCGCCACCGTTTGCAATCCAGTTTCCAGTCCGTTGTCGCCTACGAAAGGCAATTGATTGATCGACTCTTGGAAGGCTTGGCCGCAATTTCGAAAGTCCGCGTTTTTGGTATAACCGATCGCGCTTATCTCGCGGAACGCGTGCCCACCGTTGCTTTGACTGTACAAGGTAAGAGTTCTGCAGAAGTTGCCGATGCGTTGGGTCGCCAAGGCATATTTGCATGGCACGGCAATTACTACGCATTGCATTTAAGCGAGCGGTTGGGACAAGAACCGCATGGCATGCTGCGTTTAGGACTCATGCACTACAACACTTTTGAAGAAGTCGATCGGACTCTACGAGCTCTCGAGCAGCTTTGATGTTGCTTTGTTGTAATCGCGTTCGACGCGACTGATTCGCAAGTGGTAATCGGCGTACCAAGTTTTCTTGCCGGTTGCTTGGGCAAGCTGATGCTCTAAGTTACCTTTCCAACGGCGGATTGAATCCAGATCCGCCCAGTAGGAAACCGTAATTCCAAAACCATCCGGTCCGCGCACACTCTCGATTCCCAAATATCCTGATTGTTCCAACGCCAGCTCTACCATGCGATCGGCGGTCAAATGATACCCCAAATCGCCGCTTGTCCGCTGCGATGAAAAAATCACCGCGTAGTAAGGTGGCTCTGGTGTTTGAGCAAATGGCGTCGAGTCCACGTAGGGAATCCTTGTACTGCTACTCTTGCTTGAGTCCGCGACGGATTAACAATGCATCGACGGTTGGTTTTTGACCTCGGAAGTCGATGTACTGGTCCATGACTTCGCGAGTGCCGCCGCGCGTGAGAATTTTCGACTTGTAGGCCAATCCGTTAGCAAGGGTCAGACCCCCCAGTTTCTTCATGTGAGCGAACGCGTCGGCCGCCAGCACTTCGCTCCACAGATACGCATAGTAGCCTGCAGAGTATCCGCCCGACCAAATATGTGCAAAGTAAGCAGTGCGATATCGCGGGGGAACGGGTGCGAAATTGACCCCGAAATCCGCCAATGTCTTTGTTTCAAAAGTTTCGGCATCCGTCGGGATTTGATCGGTTGCAAGTGAATGCCACGCCAAGTCAAGCAATGCAGCCGACAGATACTCGAGCGTGTCGAACCCCTTGTTAAACTTATTCGCCGCGATGGCTTTATTGAGTAATTCCTGAGGGATCGGTTCACCCGTTTTGTAGTGACGGGCGTAGTTCTTGAGCACCGAAGGTTCGATCGCCCAATCCTCATGAAACGTCGACGGGAACTCCACGAAATCGCGAGGGACAGACGTTCCGGAAAGTGTGGGATATTCGACATTCGAGAAGAGACCATGGACACCGTGGCCGAGCTCGTGGAACATCGTTGTCACATTGTCAAAACTGACCAGGGCTGGTTCGCCTTCGGCCGGCCGCGGAATATTCATGACGTTAACGACAACGGGAAATTGTCCGAGCAAACGCGATTGGTTAACAAAATTGTCCATCCACGCTCCGCCGCGTTTCGAGTCGCGCTGAAAGTAATCAGCATAGAATAGACCGATTTGTTTGCCGCCTTCGTCAAGAACATCAAAAACGCGCACTGTCGGTTCGTACACCGGCAAGTCTTTTCGCTCGCGGAATTGAACACCGTATAACTGACCGAGAGTATAAAACACACCATTTTTCAAGACGTTATCAAGTTCGAAATAGGGCTTGAGCTGATTTTCGTCCATCTCATATTTTTGTTTGCGAACTTTCTCGGAATAGTATTCCCAATCCCATGGTTGGACGTCGCCATCGACGTTTTCTGCTTTCATAACAGCACGAATACTTGCCGCCTCTTCTTCTGCCCGTTTGCGCACTTGGGGAACGAGATCGCGTAGCATCGCAAATGCTGCTTCGGGTTTCTCGGCCATTTGATTTTCGAGTGTGTAAGCGGCGTGATTCGCAAAACCCAGTATCGTCGCACGCTCGGCCCTCAGTTTGGCCAGTTTGAGAACGAGTGGACGATTGTCGATACCACCGTCGCGACCAAGTCCACGAAAAGCCGAGGCTTCCCAAACTCTTTGTCGCATCGCTCGATTATTGAGTTGTGTCAGCACAGGTTGTCGGGTGGTGTTTGTGATGGGCAGCAGATACTTGTCCTTCAGTCCACGTTCCTTTGCAGCTTCCGATGCTGCAGCAATTTCTGCCGAACTCATTCCATCGAGTTGTTTGACGTCGTCGACGACGACCGCCCGCTCCTTGGTAATCGCCAGCAAGTTGTTTTGAAATTGGGTCGCTAGCGTGGAGAGTTCTTCATTGATGGTTCGTATTCGATGTTTCTGATCTTCCGTCAATCGCGCACCAGCACGAACAAACGATTCGTGTTGTTCCTTGAGAAGTCGTGCCTGCTCTTCGTTCAGTTTCAGTTTTTCGCGATCTTGCCAAAGCTTGTCTACGCGGGCGAAAAGTTTACCGTTAAGCAAAATATTGTCCGAATGCGCAGCCAGCTTCGGTGCAATTTCTTCTTCTAACTTTTGCAGAGGCTCATCGGACAGAGAACCGGAAAGATTGAAAAAGACGGTCGATACGCGTTCAAGTATTTCACCACTCTTTTCCATAGCGACAAGCGTGTTTTCGAAAGTCGGCTCAGCCTTTTGATCGGCGATGGCCTGAACCTGCTCCAGTTGTTGCTTCATACCGGCTTCGAAAGCAGGAAGATAGTGCTCAAGTCGAATTTTGGAAAAGTCAGGTGTTTGGAAAGGAAGCGTGCTCTTGTCGTAAAACGGATTGTCTGCATTCATAGAAACAAAAAACTTTGTGGAAGACGAAAAGAATGAGGGACGAGAATCAAACGCCGGATCTGACGTTTGTCCAAAGCTGACGGTAGTGCACGCGAACAAAATCGCACAACTCGCAAAGGACTTTTTCAGTAATTTCTTTTGCACAGCAAAGACCTCCGTACAAATAGTTTTTAAAAATTCGGGTTATGGGATGCGGGCCGCGATGGGGTCTGCAAAACTTGTCACTGTTCGCAGACTTCAGAGAATAAGTTGCAAATCCGATTTCGACAACAGGCTACAATTCCGCTTTCCCACGCGTAACATGACCCCATTGGGTCGTGTTCTGTTCTTCTCAGGCCTCATTTGCACTATGGAAATCGTCCCAAGAATTCGATATAAACCAGCTCTCACGAGTCGTATAGATTCCTCAGAAAGCACGACCGAAGAATCGTTTCTTCATCCCTTCCAATCGCGACGCCTTTTGCCGAATGCTTTTTCAATTCCATCATATCGACCTTGAAGTGGAATTAATAAATTCGCCAAGACGGGGTCGTTTAATTACTCAGCGGCAGTTTTGCTGTGTCGCTGGAATCGACTTTCGACGCGGCCTGTGCTTTGAGTTCATTAACCAAAGTCGTGAACTCAGCCATAGTCTTAAGGGGCTTGAAATCGATTTCATTCTCGATGGTGATGAAATCGGTATGCCCCAGGCTAACAGATTTTTGAAGTGCTTCGATTGCTTTCTTTCGCGACTGACTAGCGATTTCATCCGATTCGCGGACAGAGGCTTGCGACAAGCTTTGCGCGATGGTGAATAACATCTCGCTGTCAGGATTGGCCGAAGTAAGATATTTCTCAGCAATGGCCTTGGCTACCTCGATATCGCCGTATCG
The DNA here is from genome assembly GCA_031373875.1 of Pirellulaceae bacterium. Lineage (GTDB taxonomy): Bacteria > Planctomycetota > Planctomycetia > Pirellulales > Pirellulaceae > JANMGV01. The sequence goes on from JANMNK010000816.1 coordinate 9,320, forward strand.
GCCTAGTGGAAGCAGCAATTCAATCTGCCGCCTGTCGTCCTTGGGTTCAACAGCGACCATTTGTTGTCGGATCTTAAGCGATTTTGCGCCGTACATTTTAGATTGCTCTGGTTCCATTTCTGCAAACCATTGTCCGTAACGGTAGTACGCGGTCGCTGCCGCTCGCTGGAATTCTGCGCTACCCGAATTCGCCTGCAACAGTTGATCGCTAAGCTCTGCGGCACGTTTAAACATCGGGAGAGCTACATCCATTTTGCCAAGCTGTGCCAGAAACTCTCCTTGAACCCCCAGGAAGCCGATAACTACACGCATCCTGGTTGGACTTTTAGGGTCTTCCGAGAGACTCCGCTCTGCGCCGTCGACCAGTTCACGATAAAGTGTTTCAGCGCGATCCACGTCACCGGTTCGATAAAATACGCCCGACAATGCAACTCGACTGACGATGATACTTTGCGCGATTTTCTCGCGAATTTTTTTCTTGTCGTCCTCGGTCAACTTATTTTCAGAAATAGGAAGATTTTGGAACGCGGAATTATCGAGGATCATCTTGAAGAGATCTTGCCTCAGTTGATAAGCTTTTTCAAAGAAAGGTTTGGCCCTTAACGAATTTCCCTGTCGATAAAAATTCGTCCCTAATTGGTGATTCGTATCAGCAATTAGGCCAAGCTTTTGATACTCGGGCAATAGCCCTTTCCCGTTGGGTGCGACCTTCGGATTCTGGAGGATGTCTTCCGCAATTCGCAGAGCTTCCTCAATCGCATTCCTGCTTGCGGTCATATCGCGATTCATGTCTTGACGAATACTGGCTAGTTCTGCAAGAAACAAACAAAGGTTATTTCTCGACGCGTCACTTCCCTCCATTATCTCGATACGTTTCTTGGCTAATTCGATCAGGGCAAGAGTAGTGCGTTCTGCATCCGCTCCTCTAGAGGTATCCCGATACGCCCGTACCAACTGATACAGCAACGCCATCTTGGTGGCAGCGCCTTGGCCTTCTTCTCCAAGTTCATTTATGATCTCATCGACAACCGGTAAAGTTCGTTCAAGGAATTGGTCGCGAAATAATTTCATGCCAGGATTTTCTTGGAGGTCGATCTTGGCTATTTCTAAGAATGCGTCTTGAACATATTTTTGCAATCTTTCTGTGCGGCGTTGCTTCTCCTTATTCGATTCGCCTAGGTCGAGAATCGTGGTTTCGAGTTCTTTATTCGTCTCGGCTAGTTTTCCTTTCTGTTCTTCCTTGATGCGGTTGCTGGTCGCTAATTCATCTACAGTTTTTTCCAGTTTACCGTTGACTGTGGATAGCTCTGCATTCTTCGAAGAAACCATCCAAGCTGAAACGCTCGAAACGACGGCGACGGCGAATAAGCCTAACAGGGCAACTGCCGAGAGGCTTGCGACCAAGGGGTTTCTTCGGCACCATCGCCAAGCGCGTTCTGTTCGACCCACTGGCCTTGCAGAAATTGGTTCGCCTCGCAAGAAGTGCTGGAGGTCGTTGGCCATAGCCGTACAATCGGCGTATCGCTGGGTCGGATCCTTTTGCAATGCCTTCAAGCAAATAGTTTCCAAATCGATCGGCAGCTTAGGTTGCAACTGGCGCGGAGGAATGGGCTCGTTCTTGATCACCTGCAATATCGTGTCGACTGCTTTGGCTGCCATGAACGGTGGTCGCCCAGTCAAGAATTCGTACAGCATCGCGCCCAGCGAATACTGGTCGGTCGCAGGTCCTAAAGCATGGACGTCCCCGCGTGCCTGCTCGGGCGACATGTATGCCGGGGTACCCATAATCGTTCCGGTGCGAGTACTCCCCGCATCATCGGCGTCCTCTAGCCGTTTGGCCAATCCAAAGTCGGTTACTTTGGGAACGCCTTCGCTCGACATGAGCACGTTCGCTGGTTTGATATCGCGATGCAAAACTTTATGGTCGTGGGCATACTGAATGGCTCGACTCAGGGTTTCCGTCAG
>JANMNK010000896.1:0-3610 GCA_031373875.1 Pirellulaceae bacterium
GGGACGATCAAGAATTGCACTGAATGAGCATCTGGTTAGTGCGCGCTGCTTCTCTATCTAAGAACTACCCGGTTGCATGTCGGGTTGTCCCGGAAAAATCCGAAATAGGACAACATTTTTTGCGACGTCGCGCATCAACATTTTCTCCACCGACCGATTTTTTCTTCGCCGAAAATTTTTCAAATTTTTTTCAAAGCGAATTCCCTTGAGATTTTAGACTTTCAGTTCCTTCCAATGCTTTGATCGATGTGTGTTCACATTTTTGTGACCGAAGGTGTCACTTAGGAAGTGGAGATTACATTCTTGCGAGTGCCTGGAGGCCTTGAACGCAACAACCTTTACAGTGAGCAATCATGAAGAAATCGAAACTATCACCGCCCCTGCAACGAACTTTCGCCGCCGTCGAAAAGTTACTCGAAGAACAAGGACGATCGCCCTCGATCGAGGAGCTTGCGAGCGAGCTATCGATCTCAATTGCGTGCGTCCATGCGCACCTTCAGCAATTGATTGAACTCAATTACTTACGAAAAAGAACTGGAAAAGCGAGAAGCTTGGAGGTGGTAAACCATCAAGTCACCGAAATGGGGCTCGTGCAGGTACCACTCATCGGGAATGTAGCTGCCGGAATACCGATCGAAGCGATCGAGAATCCCGAAGGATACATCACGATCGATGCAAATTTAGTTGGAGACGAAGAGTGTTTTGCCTTGAAAGTTGTGGGCGAAAGCATGATCAACGCGCGGATTCTCGACGGTGACGTTCTCATCGTACGGCGTCAACCAATCGTGGAACACGGCAAGATTGTTGTTGCCTTGATTGACGGTGAAGTCACTGTGAAAAAATTCTCATTCCAATCCAACGTGATTGAATTGATTCCCGAGAACGATGCGTTCAAGAGTATTCGCATTCATCCACGGCAGGACTTTCGAATCATTGGCGAAGTGATTGCGAAATGTCGCATGCAACGCGTCCCAGCAATGCACTCGCGGAATGGAATTTGAAAATCTTTTGCCGACCGTGAGACAGCCTCCGAAAAAGCGCCGATAAGGATAGTAGAGATAAACGATAATCACGATAGAATCTAGAAGGACAATCATCATGACCATGTTGAGTTCGCTCACACCACAACGTCGACATTTTGTACTCGAATTGCAGGATCTTCAATTCGGCATCATCAAGGGACTGGCGGTCGTCGATCATCAACCCGTCTTTTCCAAAGAAACAAAAGGGAAGCGGCGAGTTGCGGTAAAAACCAAAAACCAACAGGCGAAGCAGTATCCTGCTGATTTCAAAATTAAACAGGATTTTGAAGACTTTTTCGCCGTGCTCGATCAAATGGAAAACGGGACAATCTCCGAGATAACCGTTCGACGTGGACTTCCCAAGGATTTTGCATACGAGACAGAATTGGAGGTGGCATAGACAGATGACTCCCCGCTCCCAGGTTAACTTCCGAAAAGGTACCTGGTGAGATTGAGTGGCGGAGATAGGCCACAATCATTTGCTACGCGGACCGTAATGTTGAGCACGGCCCGGCAGTAGCCGATGAACTGAAACCGGTTTCGGATAAAAAAGCTCAACGAGTTTTGCCAGACATACTGCCTACCGCACAGCGGCCGCACTTGTGGGCACGAAGCGAATTTTCTTATTCGCCGTGGTCAATCTATTGCATTCGCATTCTTGGGTCGCGGCGGACAGTAAACCTTCTATGGAATTGGCAAAACACAATGAAAGATCAGAATTCTACTGCATACTCACGGATCGATAGTGAAACGATCCAAATTGTCCGCAAATCTGTAGTTCGTGCGACCCGCAATCGGTGGCACGACAGTAATCAACAGGACGACATCGTCCAACAAATCCTTGTCGTTCTCATGCGACGTAGCGAAGCGTTTGATATCGAACGAGGTAGCTGGCGTGCGTTCGTTCGGAGCGTCGCCGAACGTGAACTACGAGTCATTCTCTATCGCCGCAAGACAGCAACATCTCAAAGCCTTCATTTCCAAGAGGAAACGTTGGAAATTGTTGACGCGAGTGTATCTGGACCTGCTGTGCCCGGCGAGATGGAGGAAGCCGTACAGGCAGCAGTCTCGCAACTTTCGGACGAATTGCGGGAACTCTGTGAGTCCTTTCTGAAGAATCCCGATGTGCGATCCCTGAGTTCACAGCGTGGTGTATCGCGATCAACCATCTATCGCCGATTCGTTTCGATGCGAAGCACGTTTCGCGAGTATTCGCTAAACGAATACCTGTAGCCGAACAATAGTCGCGGCCGGCAATTTCTTTCTATCGCTCAGTTGGCGTGCAACCTCCTGAGCCATTGGGATTTACTCGTTTTCAAACCCATGAGGAAAGTGCGCTTTCATGGACAAAATTCCAAAACATTCTGACTCCGAAGTCTCAAAAAACTACTCGCTCGAAACAGATTCCTATACCCACGCTTTGATTGGTCGTCGAGTTCAGCAATTGATCAAAGATTTTGGTTTTGACCCCAGCGATCGCGACGATTTGAAGCAAGCGTTTCTATGCCGATTAGTCAGTAGCCTTAAAAAGTACGATCCGGAGGTAGGCCATATTTATCCATTCGTCTTGGCCGTCGTTGAACGAGCATTTCTCAATATTGTAAGGAAAAACAGGGCTGGAAAACGCATTAAACGTGCGACTGACAGCCTCAACGTGCCAGCCGATCTACCGAATTCCCCGCATACTGAGCTAATCCAAACGATCGGCAATCACGCATCGGATCGACGGCTCGGACGTGAGCGAATTCTCGATGACGACGAACTCGCCAGTTTGAAAATTGACATGGAACAAGTCGTCTCTGGCTTGTCCACAACGTTGCAGGATTTCCTCGAACGCCGCAAGACGCAAACACTTGCTGAGATTTCTCGCGACTTAGGCGTACCTCGAAAAACGCTGCGCGCATGGATCTTACAAGTTCGCGACCGTTTCAAAGCGGCTGGTCTCGAAAAATATTTTCACGAATGAATTCCTGTCATTGCGTGCGAACAAATGTGCCGCACAAGGAGAAAGCCTGAGTGCGCATTGCGTACTCAAAAAACTCGAAAATTTTTGTTCGTAAAAATTTCGAGATTTTGGGACAAGTTGGACTCGGACGGGGAAGTTCTACATATAGAGAGACAACTTTTTGCAGTCATCACAGATCGGAGAGCAACCATGACATCACCATCACTCAACATCGAATCACGCGCCAACATTTCACTCGCCGTGGGCAACTACCTGCAAGCGATCGCCCAGTTTGAATCCGCATCAACGGAATTGGCCAACGCCAGTTCGGAACTGCGAAAACATTTGAGAACCCCGATTCGATTTGTCACTCGAATCGATTTTCAGCACTTTCTTGTGACCAGCCACAAGGAAGGCAATTTTGAAGTCGAGCAGATCGAGTCGCTGTAGGTATTAGGCCGGTTGCTTCAGCCAATTCAGCATTAGGAATTTGATAGTTCGAAAGGTGTTTCAATGGACAAGCCGTTATATCCAAGCCGTGTTGCGCAACGGGTTTGCCTGAAATGCAACAAAAAGTTTTTATCACATTCAGCAGGTAATCGAATTTGCAAAGAGTGCGCAAAGATCAACGCGTCGTTTGGAC
>JANMNK010000904.1:0-9404 GCA_031373875.1 Pirellulaceae bacterium
GAACTTTTCGCACTCAGTTCTTTCCACAGACTTGGGCTCTCTACCGAAGCACAGTTGAAAAGCGAATGAAACTTGCCGGTCCGAATCCTCACTATGCGCCTGCAGCCGTTTTGCGAAAAAGTCAGCTTGCTGCAGTACGAATTGGCTGTTCATCAAGTTCAGCGCTTGCATCGGTGTTGTAGATTGATTGCGTTTAGCAACAGCTTGGCTTGCATCGGGACAGTCGAAGACGCCGAACGTTGATTCGCGTTCCATGCGCACTTTGGTCATGTAGATCATTCTGCGGAAATCTTTAGTCGTGAACTCGCGCTTTGGAAAATAGTGTCGCACGTTTTCCATTTGCACGTCAAATCCATCGAAGCCGGGGCCGCCCATTTGTAAATTGAGAACGCCGGATACAGACAACATGCTATCGCGGATCGTTTCCGCTTCGATACGACGCGTGGGGAATCTCCACAAGTACCGCGAATCCGCATCAATCTGCTGCCCGTCCGTTCGAGGTCGACTGTCTTGTTGCCAAGCATCGGACAACAAAATCACGCGGTGGACATGCTTGGTCGACCAGTTGTTCCTTATAAGTTCCGTTGCCAACCAGTCGAGCACATCGGGGTGTGTTGGCAAAGCACCGTTTGCTCCAAAGTCATTCGGCGTATTGACAATGCCTCGACCGAAATGATACTGCCAAATCCTATTGCTCCAAACGCGGGCTGTAAGTGGGTTCGTGGGTTGAGCAAGCCATCGAGCCAACGCTGTTCGACGATCGCGTTCGGCTGCTTCGGATGTCAGTTCAAGATCTCCTAAGCACTTAATCGTGCCAGGCGCAACTTCTTCCTTGGGTTGCAATGGTTCACCTCGAAACAACCTGTAGGTCGGCCCCGGTTGTTCAAAGCGGCCGATATAAGCTGTCAACGAAGTCTGCAGTTTTCGTTTTTCTTCAATTGCTTTGTCTAAATCGCGTTGCCATTGGATTCCTTGTTCGGCTAATTCACTAGGGAAATCGTCAAAATTTAATGACTTGGGATGACTTAGCAAATCAGGCGTCGTGTAGGGTACCCGATCGTTTGATGTTGCAATCGTCGACCAACGGTCAAGTTCGACGGCAGCTTCGATGCGATATGAGATAGCCACCCGATCTTGGAACTGGCCTTCCGAATCACGTCCCCATTCGATGCGATCGATTACAGTTTCTTTTGGAAATTCTATTTGAACCCATCCCGAGCCTTCTACATTGGAAATCCAACTATGATTATTTCCCGATAATCCATCGTTGACGTGCGCCAGTTTATGAATTGCATAACCTGGCAATTCACTCGAGCAAGTTGCAATTGCCCCTTTGGCAGCCAACGCAACATTCTCGGCGTTCGAAAAAACACGAAGCTCATCCATGCATGGCTGGCCACCATTGGTCTGTAAGATCGTGAATCGGAGAAACTTTGCAGCAAGAGGCTTGATGCGTTCAACGTTGAAACGGGACGAGACTTTTTCGCGTGGGAAATCGCTGGCCTTGGAGTTCCCGCCTTCGGTTTGAGGGACAAAGTCCGGATTCGCGAAAGGTTGAAAGTGAAGCAGCTTTTCGGAACGATCTGCAATTACTGCATCTAGTTCGGCGACGCGGTTCTTTCTGTCGTCCGGTATTTCCAGCGGGCGTTCGCCGTGTTGCACTCCAGCGAGAATCGCTTGCAAAGCGTAGAAATCCGATTGCAGGATTGGATCGAATTTATGATTGTGACATTTCGCACAGCCCACGGTAAGCCCCAAAAACACGGTGCCTGTGGCATTGATCATGTCGGTCAATTCGTCTTGACGCTGCATCAAGGTTAAATTTTTGTCTTGGCTCTTCACAAGATCATAGGGACCAGCAACCAAAAAACCTGTGCCCAATTCTTGACCAAAAACATCGCCAGCGATTTGCTCGCGCACAAACTGATCGTACGGTTTGTCTGCGTTAAAAGATTGAATGACGTAGTCACGATAAAGCCAAGCCGACGGTCGCTCGCGATTTGTCTCAAAGCCATTCGTTTCGCCAAATCGAACGACATCCAACCAGTGTTGCCCCCATCGTTCACCATAATGCGGACTAGCCAAAACGGACTCTACAAGTTTGGGCCACGCGTCAGGCGTTTTGTCATCGACGAACTTGGCTATTTGTTCTTGATCTGGCGGAAGCCCCAGCATCACGAGATAAAGGCGTCGGATCAACGTCACGCGATCGGCTCGATCGGACATCGAAAGACCTTTGCCTGCTAGCCGTTGCGTAATCATCGCATCCAATTCAAGCGACCTATTTCGGATTTCGTTGGCTGCCCCACTAAGCTGGCTGTCCCTTTTCGAAGACTGCCCATCCGATGGCTGCCCATCCGATGGCTGCCCATCCGAAGGCTGATTGCGCCGCGTGATCCACTCCCGAGCGGCCTGCGACAGCACGGGTGCGGTGACAGGTTGAAAGGACCAATGCGACGAGTTTTCCGTAGTGACTGTTTCTCCGTCGGCTGGCCATGCTGCCCCTTTTTCAATCCATAGCTTGAGCGTTACTATTTCTTCCGAACTTGGACGATCGCCCTTTGGTGGCATCTTGAGATCGGCGTCTTCGTCTGCAATAAATCGAAACAATGTACTTGCCGAAGCGTCGCCTGGGACGATTGCTGGGGCATAGTTGTCGCCACCGCGAAATGCTCCAGCTCGCGTATCGAGCCGCAGCCCGCCTTCCTGCTTCTTGGAACCGTGACAGTCGACACAATAGCGAGTCAATAAAGGCCGAATGTTCGTATCGAAATTAATTTGCGTTTCTTGCCCTTGAGAAACCGATGGACCAAGGCAGCAAACTACTGCGAAAACAACTGCACTGAAGCTAGGCTGCAATCCATGAGCGAGCTTTAGCGAACGCCCGCAGTGAAGGTTTGAGTGGGAATCCATAGTCAACCTAATTTGTCCTGACCTTGACCCATTGGGAATGAGAATTAATTCTCGCGCTCGCAAATATTGTTGTGGATGACGATCATCCATTCGATCGTTGCAAATTTCAGCCCGACGGGCAGGAGGCGTCTTGGCGGTCGGCGATTTGTGGTGGGTGTGGCTGAGGCAAACTCGATTCGGCTGCGGGATGATTCATACTGATCAATCGCATTTCGGAAAGCTCTTGCAATCGACCAATCGCAAGTTTCATTCGGCGAAGATCGACTTCATGAACATCGACGGGATTACCGATGGACTGCAGCATGGTGAGGGTCAAACGACCTCCGAGATGCTGCCGAAATTCTTCAAGCCCCGAGAATATTTCCGGATCAAGAAGTTGCTTATGAAAAACAGGCAATCGCAGTTGGCGCAATGTTTGAACGACCGTCGTTACTACGGTTGGATCAAGACCTAATGCCAACGAGGAATAGATGGTGTCAAGCGCTACGCCGATCGACACCGCTTCGCCATGCCGCAATTCGTAATTCGTCAACGCTTCCAATTTGTGAGCGGACCAATGACCAAAATCGAGCGGACGGGCTTCGAGCAATTCGAACGGATCGCCTCCAACTGTAATGTGGTCTAGATGTAGCAAGACAGAATTGCGAATCGCTTGCAGCGCGGCTTCCATATTGCGATTCGCGATCTTCTCCGCATTCGCAACGATATGCCGAAAGCTGTCCTGACTCTTAAGTAATGAAACTTTAACGGCCTCGGAAAATCCGCCGAGAAATTCGCGGTCTGGCTGACTCGCAAGCAACGTTTGATCGTTGACCACCGCCCAAGGAACACTAAAGGTTCCCTTCCAGTTTTTCTTGCCGAATGCGTTGACTGCATTCTTAACACCCACGCCACTGTCGGCTTGCGCGAGTGTTGTCGATGGGATACGGATGAGACGGATGCCGCGATGAGCGACGCCTGCTGCGAAGCCAACTGCATCGAGGACCGCGCCGCCACCGATCGCAACCACGTAGCTTCTACGATCCAGCGCGTCACGATCGATTGCTTGGAGGATCTGCTCAACGTAGCTGGGATCGTTCTTGATAATTTCTCCGCCGGGTAGCGAACAAACATCCGAGACCAACTCGATACTCGATTCGCCGAGAAAGCGCCGTTGGACTTGATTTAACATTTCTGAACAAGCGTCCGTCAGCCCCGAGTCCAACCAAACTTGCACCTTTGCCGATTGTTCCCCTGAACTTTGCAGCAGCGAAGCTAATACTTGCCAATCCGAACCGAAACAATCCTGCGTGAATCGCAGACGGTGCGTAAAAGGAACTTGGAATGGCATATCGAAATGATTATTCAAGCTGTGTCGATCCAGGTTTGCAGGGACTTGTCCAAAACGTCCTTGATTGCCATCCTATGTCAAATCAAGGAGGTCATAAACAAGCTTAGTAGGTAGGATGTAATTCGGGTCCAATTCGAATCATCGGGTGCGAAATCTTTCCTCGCACTCTGACTTCATTTTAACCACGGATTGCCGTCACTAGAACTCCGCGAACCAAATTAGCTACTTAAATCATGCAAAATCACGGACCATGGACAATCCTAACGACCGCCCAAGTTTACCAAGATCCCTGGATGGATGTGCGTTGCGACCAAGTTCTACGTCCTGACGGAAAACCGGGAACGTTTTCAACGGTTCGATTGAAAGCGGGCGTTTGCGTTGTGGCAATCGATGACAAGAACCAGATTTATCTTACCAAGGAATTCCATTACGCTGTCGGTAGAGTGACGATCGAAGGGGCTAGTGGCGGCATGGAGGCAGGCGAAACGGCTTTGCAAAGTGCGCAGCGAGAACTAGTAGAAGAGTTGGGGATAACGGCCAAAAATTGGACTCCGATGGGATTCGTAGATCCTTTTACTTCCGCGCTCCTTTCGCCGACGCAATTGTTTTTGGCTGAGGTTCTAACGTTTCAAAAACCGCAAACCGAAGCGACAGAAATTATTGAGTGCGTCAGTTTTCCGTTCCGAGAAGCGATCGCCATGGTGATGGACAGCCGGATAACGCACGCGCCAACATGTACTGCGATTCTCAAAGCGGCTTTGCTAAAAAATATTAGGCCGTGAATCATCGACGCGTTGAAGTACGCACGAGTGCCTGTCTGTTGCGTTAATCGCAGACTGCTATGACATTGGCGCGGGCAACGCGTGAATTTGCCGAGTCCTTAGGCTTGAAAGATACATTCGCCTTGCAGGAAAGCCTGCTTGAGGATTAGATCGGGACTGAGCACCAGCAAGTCCGACTTTTTCTTTGGCTTGATGCTTCCGATCGAACGATCAAGTCCGCAGCGTTGAGCGGGAGTCAGGCTGGCCATTCGAACGACATCGTACAATGGAGCACCTGAGTCGCGGACCATAATTCGGACCATGTGATCCATCCCGCGAACGCTACTGGCCAAACTCTTGGCATCAGACCAGCCAACTTGACCATCGCTCGTAAACCAAGTTCCAGATTCGTTATGCCCGAATCGATATCGGCTTGGTGGCATATCCAAAGCCCGATTTGCGTCGGTAACCAAACAAAGCCTGCTTGACGTCTTCATTTGGTAAGCAAATCTCAGTAGTTCGGGAGCGAGATGGCAACCGTCGGCGATTACCTCGGTGCTCATTTCTGAGTTAGCAAGCACAAATTCCAGCATACTGCCCTGCATGGGCACACCCAATCGCGACCTTACGGAAGAGACGTTGCTCATCGCACACCAAAAATGGTCGACGTGCCGCATACCAAGCTTAAAAGCATTCTCCATTTCCGACCAAGATGCGTTGGAATGACCGCAAGTCACAAGACACTGATTTGCTTGGGCTGCACGATAAAAATCTTCCGCATGCTTGAGTTCTGCAGCGCAAGTCGCAATTCGGATCATGCCGCTCGCAAAGTACTGCTGATACTCTTTTTTCTGTGGAGTTCGACATTCTTGATTGCTATGACATCCGGACTTATCGGGCGCAAAATACGGACCGTATAAGTGAACGCCACCGATTCGTGAACCATCGTCGGCTACTTCGCATCGTTGAACGGATTGGCAAGCGTCCAGCATCGCCAGGATTTGCTGCTGAGTCCCAGCGGTCGTGGTGGGAATAATGGTTGTTGTCCCATGTCGCGCGTGCGTGCGACACACTTGCCGAACAGCTTCGACTGTACCATCCATAAAGTCGGCTCCGCCACCACCGTGGACGTGGATATCGACAAATCCGGGGGCAAGGTAATCACCGCCCAAATCGAACCGCGCGTCATACACTCCACGCGCTAGTCGACCAGTACCAAAATCCGCGATGCGTCCTCCTTCGGAAATGAGCCAGCCCGAAGGGATGACTTTGTCGGGCAAAATTATCGCGGCCCGTTCAAACGCGACTCGGTGCGGTGATTTCTTGGCCGTCTTGACCATTACGGTTTGCTTTCGATTCGAGGAATGACCCAACACGAATCGTGCGGTTTCATGCCGATATGCGGATAATAAGTTCGCGCCTTCGGAGCAGCGAGGAGGATCAATGTGGTGCTCAAGCCAGCCAGCTCATGAGTTTTGCGAATCAATTTTTTCCCAATTCCATGGCCTTGGAATTCCTGATCAACGGCCAGATCAGAGAGATAAGTACAATATGCGAAATCGGTGATGGCCCGGGAAACTCCAACCAGTGATCCAGCATCAGTGCGTGCCGTTACGATGATATCAGCGTTTTTAAGCATGTTGCCGATAGTAGTGGGGTGCGATACGGGTCGACGTTCCGCGAGTGTTGACCGCACCAAGACGTCGATGAAGTCGACTGCAGTCAGGTCAAGTTCCATTTGCAATTTAACGTCCAAGAACACGTCCCTTTCCGTTTTGACTCGAGGGGAGTAGCAATTTCAATCAACATAGCCAAAATGGTAGCGGAAAGCGTGTTGTATAAAAACGCTTGGCAAAAATTATGTAACATCGATCTCCCCCGTCGACAGCATCCGACCTTGGTTCCTACCTCGCCATACCGCAATTAATCGCGTTCAGCGAATCTATTTCCGCAAACAATTTTCTTAAGTAAACAGACCCATGATTCAAGAGATGAGACATTCAGTCGACTTTCCATTTGAAATTAAGGAACAGGCAATGAAACGGAGTATGCAGTGCTTGGCGGCCCTGGGATTAATCGCTTGCTTGTCGTCGCTGATCCAAGCTGACGAGTTTATACCACGTCGACAGGACAAGCCACCTGGACCAGCACTGACTCCAGAACAGGCAATCGCCAAGATGCAGGTGCCCGAGGGATTTCACGTGGAGCTTGTTGCAAGCGAGCCCGACTTACAAAATCCGGTGGCGATGGCGTTCGATGATATGGGGCGAATTTGGGTTACGGAAAGTTTCGAATACCCGCGCCACGAACCGGGGCCTGGCCGCGACCGAATCAAAATTCTCGAAGACACTGATCAGGATGGCAAAGTGGATTCGGTAAAAATCTTTGCCGAAGGACTCAACATTCCATCGGGAATCGCCGTGGGCCATGGCGGGGTGTGGGTTGCGAACGCTCCCGACATCCTGTTTCTTGAAGATACTGACCATGATGATCGCGCCGACAAGACGACGGTGGTTGTTACTGGTTTCGGTCGATACGACACGCACGAACTACCGAACGCACTGACTTGGGGACCCGATGGTTGGCTGTACGGACTTAACGGAGTTTTTAATCCAGGCCACGTCGAGCAAGACGGTCGGGTCTACGATTTTACATGCGCGATGTTCCGCATTCATCCCAAGACGCGGCGATTCGAAATTTTCGCTGAAGGCACGAGCAATCCCTGGGGAATCGCATTCGATCAAGAAGGAAGCGCGTTTATCAGCGCTTGCGTTATCGATCACCTTTGGCATCTCTCCGAAACGGGTTACTACCATCGTCAAGGAGGACCTTATCCTCCTCATACTTGGAAGATGGAATCGATCGTTGAGCATTCCCATCAAATGGCTGCGTATTGCGGAATTGAGTATTTCGATTCCGAAGCCTATCCCGAATCGTATCGTGACAAATTGTATATGGGAAATATCCACGGTGGCTGTATCAACGTCGATCGAGTTGAACGATCCGGTGCAACATACAAAGGTTTTGGCGAACCGGATTTCATGACGGCAAATGATGTTTGGTTCATGCCCGTTGCGCAAAAAGTTGGGCCGGATGGATGCCTGTATGTGCTGGATTGGTACGATCGATACCACTGCTATCAAGATGCTTCGGCGGATCCGGAGGGTGTAGATCGGGGACATGGAAGGCTGTATCGAGTTGTCCACGGAGATCGACCAAAAGCCAAGGTGGCCGATGTCGCCAAGCTCGATACAAAGCAACTTGTATCGCTTTTATCGGACCCAAACATTTTTTATCGTCAACAAGCTCAGTTGGAATTATCTGAACGTGCATCTCAAGAAGCCGTTCCAATGCTCACGGCACTCGCAACGAACGCCGCAACTCCTCTCAAGACTAGAATGCACGCTTTGTGGTCCCTCGCTGGGATTGGAAACATTTCCGATGCGACGGTTGCAAAAATCCTTGCTGACAAAGACGCTGCAATTCAAGCTTGGGGTGTTCGTATCGCCGCCACGCAACATTCGAAATCGAAACCGCTGAGCGACCAAATCGCAGGACTAGCATCCCACCCCGACGCGCGAGTGCGTCTGCAAGTCGCAGTTGCAGCAAACAAAATGGCACCGAGCAAGGCGACGCAATGGCTGCTGAACGTTGCCGACAATAGCCAAGTCGACGGAGTCTTGCCTCAAATAATTTGGCAAAATTTGAATCGACATCTTAATAACAATCCGAGCGAAGTGATTGCGCAAATCGGCGGCGGCGAGCGACTTGCAAAGCCTGTGATTCGTGCGATGATCCCGCGAATGGGGTCACGCTTACTCAGCGATGTCACCAACAAGATTGCTTCGGATGACGAAAAACAAAAAGTCGTCGCCGTGCTGAATATGGTTTCCATGGCCGCAAAGGACGCGCGACCTGAGGCAGGCGAATTGCTGGCAACCCTTACAGCCAAATGCAGGAGTGCTGAAATCGGTCGCGATGCGCTGCGTCCGATTCTCGAAAAGTGGCTCAAGACTCAGAAGATCTCAATTCCAACAAATCCCGATTTGTTGGCTTACGCGTTTCTCGAATCGCAAATATTAGTCAACGACGAAAATGCCGTTAAAGCCGGCACTTCGAAAATGCTCGATAGCAGCCTTGAGAGCAACCGTCGCATCGCACTGTTGGCGTCGTTGGCAATCGACCATCCTGAAGCGATCCAATCAGCCTTGGAGCAACTAATTGACGACAGTAAAAACAAGAAGCATTCGGACGGAGCTTGGAGAGATTTTGTCTTGGGAATTGCACTCGACCGTGGTAGCGCAGAGACGAAAGATAAGCTGTTTGCGAACTTGACGGTCTTCGAACAAGCGACCCTAGCGACACTTGCCGTAAAACTTGCTCAACGTGAAGATTCGGCC
>JANMNK010000943.1:0-2197 GCA_031373875.1 Pirellulaceae bacterium
GGCAAAATCTCATCACAATTCGGACATTGGACAGACTCAATAAACTCCCGTTCAAGCAACAGGATTGCAGGTTTTCCCAAACCAAATGCAAGACTCGCTGCTCGCAGGAATTGTTTGACCGACAGATGGCGCTGACTATCGTCCAAATACATTTCTACATGCCACGCATCATGACTGAGGCATTCCGTTTTGACGGGTAACTCGGTGCGGTACATGGTTTCTTGCCAACCGTTCACCACGAGCGCCATACCCCACTGCACCTTTTGATCATGAAGAAATTTGACGGCGATTTGACTTTGCCAACCCGCGACGATGGATGCAATGGTTGGGGATGTCGGAACGCGTCCTAAGACTAAATCATCCTGGCTTAGGTGCAAACAGCTATGACGAAGTTGGATTAACTGGTAGTCGATATCTTTGAGGCCACACTCATAACACGGCGATTGCCGTGCTCCAAAAGCTTGGACAACTCCGTCAATTTCTTGAATCCCCGCATCGATCCAGGGTCGTCCAACTCGCCAACAACAGCGATTGACCCATAGCCGGGCTTCGCGATTATCGAGGCATCCCAGAATAATGTCAGCCGCTAGAAAGTCTCCGAGCCCAACGTCGCAGATAATGTTGCCTTGCGTGGCGATGACATTGGTATTGGGATGTATCCTCGATACTTCGGCAGTAGCCACTTGAACCTTTGGTTTACCAACATCCGCCAAACGAAAGAGCGTCGAGCGTGTGAGGTTACTGTTTTCGATCGTATCCATGTCGACGATTTGAATCGTGCCCACGCCTACCAGTGCCAAGTTCTTCAGGACCTCGTTGCCAATGGCTCCAGAACCAACGACCATCACCCGTGCCGACAATAACCGGTCTTGATTCCACCAGGGGATCAACCGCAATCGTTGAAATCGATCGTCGTCGTCTAACCTCAGCATGTCTGTCATTGTTTTTGAGAATCGAAGAAAACAATTTCAGTGTCGGGCTTTGAACTGCTATGAGTCTTAAGACTGGGTGCCTCCATAAACTGCCGTTGGGGAGACTCCAATGTCCGAGGAATGGGATCGTTGCACAAAAGTGCGTTTTGCGAATTTCGCATCTGCCTCAGCGGTCGAGATTCTAATGGGAAATGGAAAGTTTTTTGCTGTTGCATCCAGATGGCTGCTTCCCGATTGAACGGACTTTCCAAGTTAAAATTCCTGAAGCAAATCATGTCCCACAACATTTCGCACAACTGATCTAATTTCAAGCTCGGTACCCAGTGGGTACTGTAGCCTCCCAAGCAGACGCTACCACCTAAAGAAATGTTGGGATGGAAAATTGGAGTCAGCCACTGAATTTGTGGCATCAACCGCGGGTACTGTGGACCGAACGAAATCAACATTTGGTGATTTTCACGAACGCGAATACTGTACTCAAATAACGTGTCGATTCGTTCTAGGCTGGGTCCATTGACAGTGACTATATACGATTCGGGAATTCCGTTTTCGCCGCGTGCACTGATTTCAAAGGTTAATGCCGATGTTTCACTTGCAAGATTTGACAATGCTTCGTAGTCGCTAATTAACCGCCTCCCGCGAGGCGTGGACGATTGCATGACTTAGCCTGCTACCATTTCCGGATAGACGATCAAGTGATCACCATCCATGACACGTGCGTCCGATAGTGTTTGTGATTCGTTTAGCCGACGTCCGCCTTCGCGATGATCCAAACTGTAGCTAATAGGCTGGCCGTCGGGACCTGTGACTGGCAAGTTCAATTTTGTAATGACGTTGGGAAGAATTCTTCGAACGGGAACGCCTTCGGCAATAAAGGCTTCGACGCTTTTCGAGCCTGTTTGATCGATAAAAGTGACTTGCGTCCCGCGTGTCGTGTTGGTTTGCGAACTATTCATTTTGTTTTCCCAACGAGCCGGGTATGAATGATGCCAAAAGACTGCTTGCCATTCGTTTCCGAACCCGAAATCTTGACTTCCCCCACCTATTGTGGCCGAAATTCGGTCAATTCCTAGGCGCGATCTTGCCAAAAAAACTCTGGAAAGCACAGCTTTTTAATACTGTACATCCAGCAATTCGATTTGGATCTTTCCCATGATTTTGAAAACGTCCAGCAGTTCGTTATACGGGTTGTCGTCTGCCAAAGCTGTCTGGGTGACGGCGATACGATCCGGCGAAGCGGGAAATTGACCTGCAACAGCGTCCGC
>JANMNK010000973.1:0-2346 GCA_031373875.1 Pirellulaceae bacterium
CACATAAGGGGCGCGAACAGAATGCGGTCCTCGAGTTTTTCTGAAACTCGGCGAATGATTTCACCTAGTAATAAACTGTCAGTCCACACGGGAAGGTGGTGTCCATGCTGTTCAACGGCAGCGATTGGAATGACTACCGGCGTATCAGGAGCGAGGGCTTGAATGCGAGGCCAAGGAAGTTCCACAAGGTTCATAGTTGTTAATCGAATGGGCAGGAAGGAAGGGGATTCATCGGCGTAGGTATGATCGGAATATATTCGTACGATCCCTGGCTTGGCAACCAAGTGGTCATCACGCCGTTTCGGTTTTGGGCAGGAAATTAGCTTTCTAGAGTGCTTTGGAGCCTGACGAATTGCGAACAATTCGGAAAAATATGGATGATTTTTTACGGTTAAGCGATTTCAGACCGATATTCTGTCCGATTTCGTTTGCTGTGGAAATCAGTCTTGCCCTATAATTTCCTGCGTAACGGTCGGTTCGGAAAAATCATGGAACACAAATGCAATCGCCTCTAATTGGCTGCGGTCAATCCAGAGTGAGTCGCAATTTTTTTCTTCGCCCAAGTGAAGGTGGTGATATGGATCTCATTCAACGACAAATCAAGCGTGCTCATCGACGACTAACCACACAACTCTTCCTCAAGCATTTGACGGTTGCCATTGTGATTGCGTTGGCGATTGCATTGATCGGTATCGTCGTCCCAAAACTATGGTACGTATCCGTCGAAAAAGAGACTTGGGTTGCAAGCTGGATTGGCAGTTGTATGGGCGCAGCGTTTTTGTTTGCTGGACTGATGACTTGGTTCCGTCGACCTCCACGATTGACTGCAGCGGTGGAAGTAGATCGTCGTTTTGGTTTGAAGGAACGATTAAGCAGTGCACTCAATTTGAATTCGCAGGATGTTGCAAGTCCCGTCGGATCGGCTTTGCTGCAAGACGCAACTCAGCGAGCAGAACGCATTGATGTGCGAGATAAATTTTCTTGGGGATTTTCGCGACAACAACTGTGGATACTCATCCCTGCATCGCTTGCAATCGGCGCGTGGTTCATTCCCGACGCGGAGAAGAAGTTGCCCAAACAATCCCTTGCCGCAAACCTACAACTGAATCAAATCAAAAATGCGACACAACCATTGGTTGAGCAAATCCGCAAGAAACGCGAAGAAGCGGAAAAGGCTGGCTTGGAAGATGCCGTCGAAATGTACAAACAAGTCGAAAGCGAATTAGAGAAGCTTCAAAAAGACGGCAAGCTCGATGCCAAGAAAGCTTTGGCCAAGCTTAACGATCTTAAGAAAGAGATGCAGGAACGACGCAATGAGTTAGGGACGGGCGAAAGCCTGAAGAAGAACTTAGAGGGCTTGAAAAACTTTGACAAAGGCCCCGCCGAAAAGTTTGCAGATTCGCTGGAAGAAGGTAATTTCGAACAAGCGAGCGAGGAGCTTGAGAAGATGATCGAAAAGCTCGAAAAAGGCGAGATGTCTCCGGAGATGAAAGAACAACTCGCGAAACAAGCTGAGTCGCTCGAAAAAGCTCTTCAGGACGCCGTAGCGAATCACGAGAAGAACAAGAAAGATCTTGAGGAGCAAATCTCCAAAGCGGAACAGTCCGGCGATGTGCAAAAGGCCGCTCAACTCCGAAAGGAACTGGAGAAAATGCAGTCTAAGGATTCGCAAATGGGCGAGCTCGGTGAAATGGCCGACGAGTTAGAAAAACTCGAATCCGCATTGAAATCGGGTGATGCGAAAGCTGCGAAAGAAGCACTAGAAGAGCTCAAGAGCCAAGTTGAAAAGATGGAGTTGAGTAAAGAAGAATCCGAAGAGCTCGAAGAAATGATGGATGAGTTGGATTCCAGCAAAAGCTCAATGAACTGCAAGGAGTGCAGCGGTAAAGGTTGCAAGGAATGTAAAGGAGCCGGAACGAAGAAGGGTGGACAAGGCAAAGGGCAAGGAAATGGTGATGGAATGGGCGAAGGGCAAGGTTTTGGAGACCGGCCCGAAGATGAAACAGACACCAACTTTTTCGATTCTCAAGTACGCGCTGACGTCAAAGAAGGCGAAACGATTTTCGCTGGTAAGATCGATGGTTCCAATAAAAAAGGAATCACGAAAGAAGCAATGAAGGAAGCAGTACTAACATCCCAAGCAGACGATGCGGAATCGTTGGAGAACGTCGTTCTTCCCAAAGCGCAACGCGATCAAACCCGAGAATACTTTGATAAGATGCGGGGCGATCCAAAATAATCTTCGTGTCCACGCGGTTTGTACACCCAAGGGAATCTGTTTTGAATCCCTTGGGTCGGCTGGGATCGGAAATTTTTCAGAAGATGCTTTGAAAGCCCCAGAGCCGG
>JANMNK010001005.1:0-12344 GCA_031373875.1 Pirellulaceae bacterium
CTGTACGGCAGAATTGCCAATTGATCGTGTCCCATCACCCTGCTCCGTTCCGGCCTATTAATCGTCTTACAACGGCAGATCCCACGGGGCGTTTACTCTGGAAATTGGCGAAGGCAGGAATTGCGATTTATAGTTCCCATACAGCTTGGGACAATGCCTCGCATGGAATCAACCAACAGATTGCCGACATGATCGGGCTAACCAATGTTCGCCCGCTAAAGCCGGCAATGGCACGGCCTGAACTGGTTGGGTTAGGCACAGGAAGGTGCGGAGAATTGACTCGCACCGAGACCGCCAACAACTTACTAGATACAATTCGAAAGAAGATTCCATCCATTCAACCAAGCATCGTCGGAAACGCTGTCACCGAAGCAAAACGGGTTGGCATCGTGTGCGGAAGCGGGGCTAGTTTGCTTGACTTGGTCGAATCCTGCGCGTGCGATTGCTTGATCACGGGCGAAGCCAATTATCATCAGTGCCTCGAAGCGCTTCACCGCAACGTTACTTTGATCCTCCTGGGACATCATGGCAGCGAGCACTTTGCGATGGATGTCATGGCGGAGCATTTATCTCGCAAGTTTCCAACCCTGACGATTTGGGCAAGCCGCGATGAATTCGATCCGACGGTCAATTCATTTTCCGCGTAATGCGTCGAGGATCGGCAGTCTGAGTGCGCGCAGCACGGCGGCGGCTCCAGCGAAAAGTCCGACAATGATGACTACCAACATCATGACCGCAGGTTGCTGAAATTCGGAAATCGATTGTCCACGAAGCCAGACCGGCAGAGCCGAAATGATCGCACACGCGGCCCCGAGTCCCGCGCCAAGCAAGAGCAGCGTGGCACTTTCCGTGAAGAGCAACATGCCGATCCTGCTACCGGGAAACCCAACTGCCCGCAACAAAGCCAATTCGCCTCGCCGTTCCATAACAGAACGAATCTGCACGACAGCCAAGCCAAACGTACCAAGCAGCAATCCCAACGCCCCCAACGCCTGGAAAGCGCTCAAGTACGTGTTTTGAACCGCGAATAGCTGTTGCAGTACGTCGGCGGAACGCACGACATCGAGTCCTTCGTCGCCCCATCCCGATTCGAGAACGGTCGCGATCGCTGTGGCGTCATTCGAAGCGGCTCGGATCAGGAAAAACTGAAAACCGACAACTTCGGGAAATACTTTTTCAAAGTTACGCTCACCGACCAGAAGGCTTCCTTGAAGGGTCGTATTCTGTAGCAAACCAACTGTGCGAAAGTAGACTTCCTGCCCAGAAAAGTCAAACGAAAAAACTTCGCCGATTGCCGCGCCTCGATGCAGCGACCACATTGCGGTATTTTGGTCGAGCACAACAGGTAACGGATCGGCTTGAGTTCCTTGAGCATTTTTTGCAAGTAACTGCCAGGGGCTTTCGGAGTCTTTGGATTTCGCTGCCCATGGAAACTGAGTTGTCACGGGCTGGGCGGCGTCTACTGTCGCAAGTGAATCGGGAACGCCCAAAACTCTTGGCTGAGTCGATTGAAATAAATTGTTGCAGCTCGCGTCGTCTCCTGCACGCAACCGAAACGGAACGATCGTTGAATCTGCAAGTTGTGATGCCTTGTTCCCGAGAATTTGTTTTTGAAATTCATGACTGTTCAGATCGCGAACAATATGCAACGAGGATTCGGCCATCAATTCAAAGCCGCCTGCCGATTTCAGATCCGGCTTGGCTTGAAATAAACTCATCGCCAGCACCAAGAAAGCCGCGACCGATATCAATCCTACGGCTAGCGAGCTTCGCAAAGGATTGCAGCGGATATTTCGTGAAGCGAGTCCCGGCAAATTTGAAATGTTCGCGTTTGCGTTCGTGTCACTTCCTGGAACCAATCTAAGTCTTCGATAGGTTTCCAGAAGAGCGGCAGTGAGCAATAGCATGCCGCTACCAACAAATGCTCCAGCTTGAGCTTGGCCTGTCAAACCGTAACCAACGCCACCGGTGGCGATCGCCAATAAGCCGACCACGAGCACGATCCGACCAAGCCATCCGGGTTTCCCCTGTTTCCGCATCAGTTGCGGCGTAGTCTGACCTCTCAGCAGTCTGGTCGCGGGCATACGTATCAATCGCCGGATCGAAACGGCGGTGCTGAACCAAGTTACAATTACTCCGGCTGAGAACCCGATCGCGACACTTAACGGAGTCCAGTGGAATTGTAGAAATGGAGTCGATACGGCACCGACCCACCAAGTTTTCAATCCTAGGATCATGAGATACGCATAACCAAAACCAAGTCCAATTCCAATGAATGATCCGATAATGGAGGTCAATGCAGCCTCACGCATCAGCAACCCGTGTATCTTCTTCGGCGACCAACCCATTGCGGCCAGTAGTCCCAATTGGTCGGCTCGCTGTTCGATCCCCAGCCTAAACAATAGTGACACAAGCAACAGCGCGGAGATGATCACGAAAAAGCTTAGCGATAGAAAGAGCATGTCAAACGGCGTAGTACCCGACGCAGCTCGCAGTTGGTTGCTGCGAAGCGGCGTCATCATAAATCCCTGTTCCGCAGCACTCTTGCGAAGTTCTTCAAGAATACGTTTCTCGAGCTCCGCTTGATCCATGTTTGCACGGGGGCTAACGCGAAACGAGCTGACTTTGCCAAATCGCGAACCAAATCGTTCCTGGCTTTCAGCAAGTTTCAAAAATATCTTGGGCGTCAGACGATGTTCTTTCCAATAAAGGTCATCTTCTGACGAAGGTTTCCGTTCCAAGACAAACGGCAAGTCCCAGTCGCTGATCGAATCTTGGTCGGTAATGCCGGGAACGAGCGGCGTGAGATTGGGGTCATTGAACAAGGTTGGCAGTTGGTCAAATCGAGCGAGTCTCCGTCGATCGAAACCCGAGACAGGCTTTGTGATCGGGACGATTGCGGCAATTTTTGAATTAAAGGATTTCTCAATTTCCTTGCCGTGCGATGTTTCGGGCAAATAATAATGCACGAGCAACTCGTCGCCGACTTTTGCATTGAGTTCTTCGGCAAGCCATGAATTGACGATGCATTCGCCATCATTCAACTTAGGTAGGTTTGCTGCTTGGTTAGGTGCAAAGGTGGAACCGAAATCAGTCCCGGTAATTGTCGAGTAGGTCACGACTTTGTTTGGGGCGTTCGTGTTCGCGGGATTCGCCAACTCAATTCCGTTGGCCAAGTAAGTAAGAACCGAATCGCTTGAATCGACAGGAATTGCGCGGCGAATAGCATCTTCCGCCGAAGGCATAAACAAGAGTTGCTCGCTCGTTATATGAAAATAGTCGTAAATCGCCGTAGGCGCTTGATCACCAGATTCTTTGCGTTCCGGATCGGGAAACACTCGCTGGATGCGCTCGACCTTGACTCCGAAATCTTCAAGGTCCAGGTTCATCGCTGACAATAACAATTTGCCCTTTTCGTTCGCTTCATCATTGCTGAAAACAGTTGGACGAATATTCTTGGAACCGATGAATACACAGTTGATGGAGCCTTCGCGTCGAAGAGCACGTTGAACGGTTTCTAGTGGGATAAAAATATTTCGCGAAGCCCGCTGGCTACCGCGAATGTCAAAACCACCAAGTCCTTGGTCCGATACGATGCCGACTACTTTCAGACGCGGGATTCCTTCGGTCTGATCATCGCGTTTCCCTAGCGGACTATCGGCGGGCACTGCTTGTTCAGCGGGTAATCGAAGGGTAACTTCTTCACCGGTTTTAACGCCAAGTTCATTGGCAAGGCTTTGATTGAGGATAACTTCGTTGCCGACAGGACGAGCCGATGGCGAAACGCCTCCGAGCGACCAGTAGTCGTCGGTCGTAGCGATTACAAGCACCGAGCCAGACCGCGAACGAGCGTCTCCTCTAGCGACTTCGACAGTTCCTCGTGGAAATACAATCGCGGGTATTGGCTGCTCAAGGTTGTCGCCCAGGGCAAGCGAACTTGCCAGTTGTTGTATCGTCGCTTGCTGGAAAAAATTAGGGGCTAGCAGCATCCATTCGATTCGGCCAAGCCGATCCATGACCAGTCCCTTCAGGGAGCCTCGCACGCTATCGCCTACCAAGAGAGCCCCGAGGATTACTGCGGTGGCTGCCGCGACGCCAAGAGCAACGAGCAAGGTGCTTGACCGGTAAAAAGCGATCGATCGTTGGGCAATTCGGTTAAGGGTAAGCACGGCTATTGATCCTCAACGATTCGGCCGCGATCCAGTTTGACTTGACGCATTAATCTCGCCGCCAAATCGTGACTGTGTGTGACGACGATCAAGATAGCTTTTTCTTGTTGTTGTAGCTCGATCAGCAAATCTGCGATCTTTGTTGCGTTGGCTTGATCCAAGTTGCCCGTAGGTTCGTCGGCCAAAATCAGTGAAGGACGCATCATCAGAGCGCGTGCCACTGCGGTTCGTTCGCGTTCACCGCCGCTCAATTCGCTCGGCAAGTGACCGATTCTGCCCGCCAAGCCAATGCGTTCGACAAGCTGCTTGGCCCGCGTTACAGCTTCGTCCTTGGGCCGACCACGAGCCAAGGCGGGAAGTAACAAATTGTCTAAAATGGAAAGTTGGGGGAGCAAATGATGATCTTGGAACACAAAACCAATCTTGTCATTGCGAAAGGCAGCCAAGCGTGTAGCGTCAAGCGAAAACGGATCTGTGCCATCGATGACGACATTGCCAGAGGTCGGATTATCGAGCGTCCCAAGGATATGTAGCAGCGTCGATTTGCCCGAACCACTCGGCCCCATCACGGCCAAGTTTTCACCTGGTTTCAGCTCGAAGTTAATGCCATCCAAAACCGAAAATTCTTCGGTCGGCGTTTGGTAGACTTTGCGAAGGTTCTGAACAACTAGATTGCTCATAGCGCTAATACCTTGATTCAAAATAAATTATGCCAAGCACAACTTGTAGTGCATGATTTTGAAATGAACAAGTCCACGAAGCAGCATGTTAAGGCATTGACGATGTTTGCATGCGATGTCTTTTACGAAGATAGTCGAACCCCGTTGGAAATCGTGCGAAACTACTTCCATCAAGTCGGACTGCATCAAGTCGGACTGCAACAAACGAATAGTTGCGTTCTGGAGGAATTATCAAACAGCTCGAATATATTGCGGCGAGCTGTGGCAGCAACGCCTTATCGCTTCTTGGCAGGTTTGCCACGGCCGCGCGGAGGACGTCGACCGATCGCTTTGGAGTGAGGCTCTTCCACAGACGAGACGGTTTCGCCCATGTGATCTTTCAAGAGCATGATACGATCGCGCAATTGAGCCGCTCGCTCGAACTCGAGATTCTCGGCGGCTGCGACCATCTCTTCTTCGAGGCTCTTGAGATAGGTGTCGGTAACACGTTCGGAGCCCACGCTGTTTTTGACCGCGCGGCTTGCTTTGTTCCGTGCATCGGCAGCGGACTTGATACCCGATTGAATATTCTTTTGAATGGTCAGGGGCGTGATGCCGTGTTCGAGATTGTAGGCTTCCTGGATAGCTCGACGACGACTGGTCTCTTCGATCGCTGCTTGCATCGAAGCTGTCATTTGGTCGGCGTACAAAGTGACTTTGGCATTGACGTTTCGTGCCGCGCGGCCGATTGTCTGAATGAGCGACGTCTCGCTTCGCAGAAATCCCTCTTTGTCGGCGTCGAGAATTGCAACCAAGGAAACTTCGGGCAAATCGAGCCCTTCCCGCAATAGATTGACCCCAACCAAAGCATCGCATTTGCCATGACGGAGATCGTGCAACAATTCAACTCGTTCGAATGCATCTAATTCGCTATGAAGCCAACGGCATCGAACGTCATTGTCGCTCAAGAACGCAGCAAGATCTTCCGCCAAACGTTTCGTTAGGGCAGTCACCAAAGTGCGTTCGCCCAGTGCGGTCCGCTCTTTGATCTGAGCGAGAAGATGTTTGACTTGACCACGCGCCGGAACGACTTCCACGACGGGGTCTAGCAATCCTGTTGGGCGAATGACTTGTTCGACAACTTCGCCGCCGGTCTTTTCTAATTCGTAATTGCTGGGAGTTGCGGACACAAAAATGACTTGGTTGATACGATGCTCCCACTCTTCGAACTTCATGGGACGATTATCCAATGCGCTGGGTAATCGGAAACCGTGTTCGACCAGCGTGGTTTTGCGACTGCGATCGCCCGCGTACATAGCGCGGACTTGGGGCGTTGTCACGTGCGATTCGTCAACGAGCAGCAAATAGTCCTTTGGGAAGAAATCGTACAGCGTGTCAGGCGTTGCGCCAGGCGGTTTTCCCGACAGCAGTCGCGAGTAATTTTCAATTCCAGGACAATGGCCAACTTGTTGAAGCATCTCGATATCGAACCGCGTACGTGCATTGAGTCGTTGCGCTTCGAGCAACTTATTTTCTTTCTTGAAATGCTCCAATTGCTGGTCAAGCTCTTTGCGAATCGCTTGAATGGCGGACCCGATGCGATCTTCGGGCGTCACGAAATGTTTGGCAGGATAAATAAAAACTTCGTTGAGTCGCGAGATGATCTCTCCGGTCAGAGGATTGATGATCGATATTTGTTCGATCTCATCGCCCCACATTTCAAACCGGTAAGCGAACTCCTCGTAGCTTGGCCACAGTTCCATCGAATCGCCGCGAATTCGAAATTTGGAACGTTCAAAGGCGATATCGTTCCGCTCGTATTGGATATCAACCAATCGCAAGAGAATATCTTCGCGATTGATGCGTTGTCCTACGCGCAAATCCACCATCATCTTGCGGTAGTCTTCGGGCGAGCCTAAACCGTAGATACAACTGACGCTGGCTACAATAATTACGTCGCTTCGGCTAACCAATGCGCTCGTCGCAGCAAGCCGTAATCGATCGATCTCTTCGTTGATCGAAGCGTCCTTTTCGATGTAGATATCACGCTGCGGAATATACGCTTCCGGCTGATAGTAGTCGTAGTAGCTAACGAAATAGTGGACCGCGTTCCTTGGAAAGAATTCTTTGAATTCCGAATAGAGTTGTGCGGCTAATGTTTTATTATGACTGAGGACAAGCGTTGGGCGTTGAACGGCTTGGATAACGTTTGCCATCGTAAACGTTTTGCCTGAGCCCGTAACGCCCATTAGCAGTTGATGTTTACGACCTTCGTTCAGTCCGCGAACGAGGGCTTCGATTGCTGCGGGCTGATCGCCTGCGGGTTGAAACTGGCTTTCCAGTTCAAATGGTTTATGGGTTAAGTTCAAACTCATACAATTTTTACCGCGTCGTTGGCGGTTTTGCCTCTTCGTTAAAGCTGAGTGAACTCTGGAGATCTTGGGAGCGGCTTTCGCCGATACCGCGAATTTGTTTCAAATCCTCGGCGGAACGTATTGGACCATTTTCCGTCCGAAAATTTATCAAGGACTCCGCCATTGTTTTCCCGATTTTGGGTAACAATTGCAATTCTTGAAGGGGCGCTATGTTGATTTCGGATTGAAAGAGTGGAGGCGTGTCGATCGCCTTTTTACTAAACCAGTTCGAAGTCGTCTCGCGCAATAACATCGTTCCCGCGGACAAGATCAAAACCAGTGCGAAACCGTTCCATCGTCCAGTACCATGCGTTTTGGTTGAGTTGTCCGAATCCGTGGGCATTACGAAATCCAATTTGGTTTTCCATACTTCGTTAAGAAACTTTTCCTGCATCTATTATCAAGATGTTTCCAATATTGGCAATCTACTGTCAAATGGTTGTTCGAGCGAAAATCGAATCTTACCAAGGAAACTTTATGGCCAAAATGGAAAATACCATGTCGCGACGGACCATGCGAAACGGTCGATTTGATTACCCAACGCAAACGATTGACGGTGATTTACTAGAAGATTTGCGAGCTCTGGTGCGGTTGGCAATTCGCGAAGACCTGGAAGGCTCTGTTGACTTAACGACCAGCGCGCTCGTGCCCATGGGAAACGATGGTGGGGCTGCGATTATTGCACGTCCTGCGGGCGTGGCAGCCGGACTCGATTTAATTCCAGCGATTATCGAGGAACTCGATGCTCGCATTGAGTGCGAGTTCCGAGTTCATGATGGCCAGTCCTTTGCTGCTCGCGAAACTTTGGCTGTCTTGAAAGGCAATACTCGCGATCTATTGACCTGCGAGCGGACCATTTTAAATTTTGTTTGTCGGCTTTGCGGAGTTGCAACTCTCACTAGACAGTTTTGTGACCGAATTCAATCTTCGCAAGCAGCGGTTTACGATACGCGAAAGACAACGCCTGGCTGGCGAAGACTTGAGAAGTACGCGACCCGCTGCGGCGGGGCAAGAAACCATCGCATCGGGTTGTATGATGCGGTCCTAATTAAAGACAATCATCTAGCTTGTCGAGCCAATGCCACCGGACACGTTCTTAACCCAGCACAAGCCATTGAGGAAGCTCGGAGGTATCTAGCGGCTGCTGGACCAGAAATGACCGCAGCGACAATCATCGAAGTCGAAGTGGACTCGCTGGCTCAGTGCGAATTGGCATTGAACGCTCGCCCCGATATCGTCCTGCTAGATAATATGAATTGCGATCAATTGAAGGCCTGTGCGGCTCTGCGTGACCGACTTGCACCCGAAGTCGAGTTAGAAGCGTCCGGTGGCGTTCGGCTCGATACAATCGGCAACATCAGTCAAACCGGCGTGGATCGCATTAGCGTCGGTGCGTTGACACACTCTGCCGTTCAACTTGATTTGGGGCTCGACTGGATTCTGTAATTCCGATTATTGCGTTTGTAAAGCGCAAGTGCTGGTGCCATGCGTCGCTCGATGGGCGATTAGTATCTTTGCAGTAGGTTCACCGAGAATTCTATCGACTCGGGCGGACCGATTGGTCTTTGGCAAGCTATTCTTTTTGGTGGGATTTAGCCCACTGCGCTGCGGATGAAATTCGCCGGTCAACACATTGCTGCTTCGGCGATTTTTGTAAATCGTACTGCAAAGGTATGGCCTGAGTTGCATTTCAATCTGTACCGTTTTGCGTCTCGTTCTCGTCGAATTGCCAAGAGAGAATTTACATGCCGGGATTTGTAATTCAACCTAAAAACTCCGTGCGACCTGTGCTGGAGCATTTGTTCGATGGGCTGTCTGTTGGCATGACTCTTTGGATGGCGCAGTGGATGTTGCGTCAACCGATGCACGAAAACACGTGGGTGTCCGGTTTGGTTGCGGCCATCGTCTTCTTTATCGTTGGCGAGCTGTTTGGGCTTTATCGCAGCTTTTCGACACGCACTGTCAACAACGAATTGGTAACGGTCTGTTTTGTTTGGGTGGCTAGCTTGGTCGTGCTGTCTGGAATCGGATTTGCCACGCGTGTTACGGACTCGTTTCCGCGAAGTAGTATTTTGGTCTGGTTCTTTGTTGGTGGACTGAGCGTCGCGATTGGACGCATGTCGTTACGCGTAATTTACGAGCAGTTTGCGCGGCAAGGGGTTGGTGTGAGGCGTTGCGCAATCGCTGGCTTGAACCAATTAGGCCTCCAAATTGCCGAGAATGCAGCGAGCCATCCTGAATGCGGGATGAAGGTCCTCGGATTTTTTGACGATCGAGATGATAAGCGACGCAGCCAGCTTGAAAAAAATTCACCGCCGTTCCTGGGAAAAATAGAAGGACTATTGGAAAAAGTACGTGCGGGAGAAATCGATACCGTCCTGATCACGTTGCCGATGAAAGCCGAAGCACGTATTCGTGGTCTTTTGGACCAACTGTCGGATACCACTGCAGCGGTCTATATCGTCCCAGATTTCTTTGTCTTCGAATTGCTGAATTCGCAGTGGACAAACATTGGTGGATTGCCTGTTGTTAGTATTTTCGATTCGCCTATTTATGGCGTCGATGGTTGGTCGAAACGATTGGTCGATGTCGTCTTGGCAACGATAGCGTTGATGCTCTTCTCTCCGGTCATGTTGGTTTGTGCGATGTTGGTCAAGTTCAGTTCGCCGGGCCCCCTTTTCTTTTTGCAAAAGCGATTTGGACTGGACGGCAAAGAAATCTTAGTCTGGAAATTCCGCTCGATGGTCACTTGCGACAATGGACCGGTGGTCAAGCAAGCGACGCGGAACGATCCACGAATTACTCGTGTAGGCGCTGTGCTACGCAAGACGTCGCTAGACGAGTTGCCACAGTTGTTCAACGTCCTCTTTGGCTCGATGTCCCTAGTCGGGCCACGACCATTAGCCAGCGCGCACAATCAGCAGTTTAGGAAACTCATTCCCGGATTCATGTTGCGCCATAAAGTTAAACCGGGAATCACGGGCCTTGCTCAAGTCAGTGGCAACCGAGGCGAAACCGACACACCCGAAAAGATGCAACACCGAATTGAATTGGATCATCGCTACATCCGCGAATGGTCAATCTGGCTGGACCTGAAGATCATGTTCCAAACATGTTTTGTCGTGTTAAAACAAGAAAACGCTTACTAGCGCTTCGCAAGCTCTAAAAACGGGGCTTGTTCTAGGCAGGTCTTTCGCGAATGTCGTCAAGTCTGTTTGCAATTTCGCCCGGCGTGCAGAGCCTCTCGACCAGTTTCGCTATCCAAGTGCGAATGACTGCAAACGCTGTGTACTGCCCAGCGTAATTGATAATCGCGACCAAATTCTAAAGCTGAAGTATGTTGCAGGTCCTCACGCCATCAACTGAGCTGTTATGCGAACCGACCGAACCGAAAAAAACCTGTGCCAAAATATGGATCTGCGACGTATTCAATCAAGTCACTTTGCCATTCACTTACCGCTTCAGTTCACTATTTAGCCATCGTGTCGATGGCCAGTCTAAAGTGGAGAGAATTCGTCGGTAGATCGTGGCGGATCGATAATCGCATCGGCTTCGGGCATTCCAACGGCTTGTCGTTTTGCCGCATCCCACACGATTGTTTTCTGCGTTCGCAGAGCCAAAACGCCAAGCATTCCGACTTCCGTAATTCGTGCCCCAATCTCGAATGGTGAATAGGATTTTGCGTCGCCAGCGCAAGCTAGCACCCATTCGAACATGTGCGAATTATTGACGGCACTCCAGCGAGGCCGGTGTCCTTTAGCTGCCAGTCGCGGGTCCCACTTCAGCACTTCGGTGTCAATTCGCGGCTGAGTCTTAGCAATCTTGGCCACTTCAGGTTGATTGGCATCGCTGAATTCCGTTGCACCTTTCAAACGGACATTGCAACCTGTATTCCACAGCCCCGCCGACAATGTTCCTTCGCTGCCGACAATCAAGCAGCCTGTGGTGTCCACCGGGCCTTTGGTGATTTCGTTCGGTGGAAAATGTTTGTCGCCGGAATAAAAATAAAGCTTGACTGGTCCTCGTTTTCCCTTCGCTGCAAAATCAAACGTGACCTTGCACCGAGTCGGGAAAGTCTCATGTCCCATGTCGTCGCCGCTCGATTCGATCCGCGTTGGAGCGTCTAACTCAAGAGCGCGGTAAGCAAGTTGGAAACCATGACAGCAGAAGTCGGCTAATGAACCTCCGCCAAAATCGTACCAACCCCGCCATTTCCCGGGATGATAGATGTCGTTGTTGTAAGGACGCGAGGGAGCTGATCCCAACCAGAAATTCCAATCTAATCCTTCGGGGATCGGATCGCTGGTCACCGGCCTGTCGACACCATTCGGCCAGCTATGTGCGGGATGCCAAACGTGAACTTCGGTAATCTCACCCAATAGACCAGATTGGATTACTTCGAAACTTCGCCGAAAACCCTCGGTCGAGCAGCCTTGGTTTCCGGTCTGCGTCGCAAGCTTCGGATGGCTTGCCGCGAGCTTCTCCAATGCACGACACTCAGCAACGGAATGAGCCAACGGCTTTTCGCAGTACACATGTTTGCCTGCTTGCAATGCAGCTTGACAGATGGGCACGTGCCAATGATCCGGAGTGCCGATGATTACCGCATCCACTCCCGATTCATTGTCTAGTAACTCACGATAATCGTGATAAGGTTTGGCTTGTGAGAGCTCTTTGACTTGCAGGGCACTATCAAGTTGCCGTTTGTCGACATCGCAGATTGCGACGATTCGTTGATCGAGTTTTGACAGTTCCGGCACGAGGTAGCCACGCATCTGGCCGCCCATTCCGATACAAGCAAACGACAATCGCTCGTTCGGCGACTGGCCCTTTAGAATTCCTGACGGCAGGATTGTGGGGAGACCAATGCCAACAGCAGCAGAGGCTTGAATAAATTCACGTCGAGAAAATTTACTTGGCATGTTGTTTTCTTTGCACGGGCCACGGAAATCGGGCAGGTCAGCGAGTAGGGGACGCGAAACAGCGTTGAGCAACCGTTACGCAGCAAATGAATGTACGAAATTTCAGCGAGTCGAACCATCGGCTTGGGGTTACAAAACCGCTATTTCCCACATTTCGATCCGTCGTCGCATTTCGGAACA
>JANMNK010001008.1:0-5446 GCA_031373875.1 Pirellulaceae bacterium
GGTATCGACGGCACCTTTTGCATCACCTGTTTCCAGTTGCGACTTGCCGAGCAACAGTCGCGTCTCGAATGAACGATTACCGGAGTCGATAAGTTCCTTTAGGAGCAATTGGGATTCGCCCGGTGAACCGCTGCCGAATAAAGCTTCGGCAAGACCGCGTTTGGCTTCGGCGTTATCCGGAACGCGCGCGAGGTAATCTTGAAAATAGGGAACCGCTTCAGCAAACTGGCTGCGTTTGAGTTTGTTCTGAGCTTTGGAAAGAAGCGTGGGCAAGAAATCGTTTTGGAACTTAAGCGATTCGTCGAACAGTTTGTCTGCGTCTTCCCACTTACGTTGATATTGAGCCAGGAGGCCCATCAAGTACGGTGGTTGGGGCGATTTAGGTTCTTGACGTTTCCACAATCCGATCATCCCCATCGCTTCTTGGAATCGCATACGAATCAAGTAGCCGTAGGTAAAGGCCAAGCAGACTTCGCCAAAATCGGACCCGGCTTGTTCAATCATTTTGTCAAAGTTTTTTTCCGGCTCCTCAAGGTAACCTTGCTGAGCGTCAAGCAGCATCTGTTCGCGTCGCAAAATTTCCGGCTCATATTTCATTTGCCGAGCAAGTTCTAGGTGCTGTTGAGACTTTTCGTAATTCGCCAGATGGCGATAGGCCCGACTTCGCAAGAACTCTAGCTCACCGGTTTTGCCGGCTCGATTTTCTATTTGCCGTATCTGTTCAAGCGCGGTGCGATCATCAAACTTGCGAATGGAATTGCGGATTTTGTCCGATTGCCAATTTGCATTAATTTGCTGGCCACCGAAGTATGCCAAGGGAATAAAGATGGCAATCAAAATGATCAAACGCAAATGTTTGAAACGCCGCACGGGCGTTGTGGAGGTGGGGACGCTTGACGACTGCGTCCTCGGTGACGATGCAGCATGGACCGTAGAAGTTGCACTTGTCGGCGTCGCACCATTTACCTGAGATCGCTTTGATTTTTTGCTCATATTCCGTGCTTCCTAAGATTTCAAATTATTTTAGCACGGTAGAGCGTACCGGCGAGGGTCGTTTTAGCGAAACTGGCCTTTTCCGAAACTGGGCCAGATGGATCGAATGCCGCGTTTGATCGTCTCTTTCAATATGACGCTTTTCATTCTCTCGCGGACTAAATATTGGCAACGACGAGCTCCCCACACGAAATCGCTTGTCGCAATGGTACCTACGAGCGCTTCGTCGATCCTGTTCACAAGTTTTTCTTTGTAAAGCTGCTCGCCATATCCCATATCAATCCGTTGAATTCCGTTGGATGGAGCTGCATCCACGATTTGAAGAAACAATTCCGTCCCTGGGGAATATGGCGAAAATTCAGGGGAGTAGACGGGAAACCAATAGTGCAACAAATCGCCTTCGCGAATTCCAAAATGCATAGCAACAACATTTTGATCGTCGGCGAGCAGCACGGACAAGCAACCCGACAACCTATCGCCTTGGTGTCCCATGAATTCCCGGACCAGATTTGTTGTCCAGGGTACTGAGAAGATGTCAAAAATATGTGTTCGTCGATATTGCTCGCTCTTGAGCTGAATCAATTTCTCTAAATACTCTGCGTTGGTACTGTGGAATTCTAAGCGAGCGTTGGGGAACTTTTTAGCGAATTTACGTGACTTCCTACGATGGGCTTCGATTGTGTAGTTTCGAGATTCGAGATTCTTGCGATATCCTTCGGGGCAGTTGTCCAGGCAAGCCATATAGGACTTGATTTTGGTGAAGCTGCAATCTTCCAGCTCTTCAACGGGCCAAAAGAGGGCATGAAAATCCCACGACTGCAAACCGCATTTGCGGAGTAAGGATTGCATGTTGATTGTCGTGGCGGCGGATGCGATGGGGCCTTGTGCGTCGTTCATTTTCCCGCCAACCGGGATGGCGTGTGAACTCTTGATTCGGTGGAACGGAAAAAATCCGACAACAGCCTCTTCATCGCTGATAACCGCGACTTCGACGTCATCGCGGACGCGGGCGACGACTCGGGTAAAGTCGAACGAATAGAACGGACTGTAGAGGCGAGGGTTTTCGGAACGCACCTCCTCCCATTGGATGGCTAGGTCATCCGTTAGATCCACTCCTTTGACTAATCGGATGTTCAACATTTCGGAGTGAGGACGACCAATTGAGTACTTGTCATTAGATTCGCGAGAGCTGCGGATATCACGGGAATCGAAATTCCTACTGTCCAGTTTAATTGAATTCAGCGTTCTCGCCATTCGACAATTTCAATAGGAATCCACAATTCCTACGATAACCAAGCCTATGCAGCTGGTTCACCATTTCTCATGCGAAACTTCGTTACAATCGCTACTAGACCACCGATCAAAAGTGCGAAAAATTTGCTGAATGTTTCAAATTCGGCTTTGATAAATCGATCCAGCTCGGGATCGGCTAAGAGCTTTATAAGTCGCTTTATAGACTTCATACCATGCAACTTGGCTGAAAAAGGGCGCAATCCTAAAGCTCACGCATGACCTGTCCAAGAACAATTTGACGAAACTCGCGAGCAGGGGCTAGTAATTCGAGATGCTAAGAACTGGCACGGAGTTCGATCTTTGATGGACGACAATTTTGCAATTCGAATTGTGGTTTTCTTTGTCGTGGCAGCAATCGTTGCGATTATTGACTCCGTCATCGTCCGCCCCTGCCGCGAAAGAATCGAGGTCTACGGGTTCTTGCTAGGGAGCGGCTTTGGAGCAGGATTGTTTGGAGCGATTTTCGATCAAGTCACTTTCACAATCTCGAGTCATTATTTTGTGTATTTAAAAGAAATCGAGGCGCCGACTGAACTTCAGCTGCGAATCAAAATCGCTGTTTTTGGTTTCGCAGCGGCACTTATTCCAGGATTGGTAGCATCGGCGTCCATGTTGGTCGCCAGCTTGGACGCCAAAAGCGGGAATTGGAAGGTAAGGCCACTCAGACTGTTCGCTTGGTATCGCATTCACTTAGTCACATTCCTCATTCTCGTGATTCCTTTTGTTATTGCATTCCTGTTTTTCGACCCGCGTGGATATCGTTCGCAATGGGAAGCAATTTTGGAAACAAGTCAAATTGAAAGAATGATCGTTACTTGGTCAGTTCACTTGGCGGCGTACAGTGGTGGCATTTTCGGAACGATTTTGGCAATCATTGGGTTACTTCGCACGGGTAAGACTGCCGAGCAGCTTGGGTAAAATCGTTTCCCAATGGTAAAGCGGACCTTCCGTCCCTTGCGCTTGCAGGACAGGCATGAATAGCTCCAAGAATCTTACCTGGAAGGAAGCTGGTCGGTTTACCTTGGCAAATACGGCGTCCAATTGACGATTCGGCAGGTTAGCAATAGACTTTCCGTCTTAAACAAAGTTACCTTTTTCGCGGGAGTTTAGGCGATTCATGGCTAGCAAATTCATCTATTTTTTTGGCAAATCCAAGACTGACGGCGCTGGGAATATGAAGGCCCTGTTGGGTGGCAAGGGCGCTAATCTGGCAGCCATGACAAAGATCGGTTTGCCAGTCCCGTCGGGCTTTACGATCACAACCGAAGTCTGCACGCACTATTACGAGAACGGCAAGAAATTCCCAGAGAGTTTGCCTAGCGATTTGACCAAGGCGATTGCTTGGCTCGAAAAAGAGACCGGCAAGAAATTTGGCGACACCAAGAATCCGTTACTTGTTTCAGTACGATCCGGTGCCCGCGATTCGATGCCCGGTATGATGGATACGATTCTTAATCTTGGCCTCAATGACGATACCACCGAAGGACTTAAGAAAGCGACTGGAAATGGTCGTTTTGCTTGGGACTCCTACCGTCGTTTCATTCAGATGTACGGCGACGTCGTGATGGGTGTTCAAAAGCGTCACGAAAACGAACACGAGCCATTCGATGACGTGATGGATCAACTGAAGAAGGAAGCGAAAGTTTCGGACGACACCGATTTGTCGGAAGAAAATTTGCAAGAGTTGGTCAAGCGTTTTAAGAAGCTGATCAAGGAACGGACAGGCAAGGCTTTTCCAACCGAGCCAATGAAGCAACTTGAAGGCTCGATTGCTGCTGTCTTCAGTTCGTGGATGAACGAGCGAGCGATTCTGTATCGACAAAAATATCGCATTCCCGATGAATGGGGCACTGCAGTTAATGTTCAGAGCATGGTGTTCGGGAACATGGGAACCGATTGTGCAACAGGCGTTGCGTTTACGCGGGATCCGGCAAACGGCGATAACGTCTTCTACGGTGAATACCTTGTGAATGCACAGGGCGAAGATGTTGTGGCGGGTGTTCGCACACCGCTCAAGATCGCTGACATGGCCAAGGATAAAGAGATCGGTCCAGCTTACAAAGAACTCGTCGAAGTTCGCAAGACGCTTGAGAAGAACTTTGGCGATGTACAAGACTTTGAATTCACAATCGAGAAGAAGAAGCTGTATATGCTTCAAACTCGAAACGGCAAACGAACTGCTTTGGCGTACGTGAAAATTGCTCACGACATGGTCAAAGAAAAACTGATGACCGAAGAGCACGCAATCAAGTCCGGCGATCCAGAAGCTCTGAACCAACTGCTACAACCGATTTTCGATCTGAAGGCTTATGCCAAGGCGAAGACCGAAGGGCGATTGATGGCAACGGGACTTCCTGCAGGTCCTGGCGCGGCTTCGGGTCACGTTGTATTTACGGCCGGCAAGGCAGAAGAACTGGCCAAGAAAGGTCAGAACGTTGTGCTGGCTCGAATCGAAACGAGTCCTGAAGACTTGCGAGGCATGATCGCAGCAGACGGAATTCTAACTTGCCGCGGTGGTGTCAGCAGTCATGCGGCTTTGGTTGCTCGCCAAATGGGCAAAGTTTGTGTTGCTGGTGCGGGCGACATTCAGATCGATTATCACAAGGGTACTCTGAAGTGCAAAGGCGTGACCTTGAAAGAGGGCGACGCGATCAGCATCAACGGTACGACTGGCGAAGTGTTCCATGGCAAGATCGACACGGCTGACAGCGAGCTGAAACAAGTTCTCGTATCCAAGACGCTTAAGCCTGCTGACAGCAAGGTATACCAGTACTACAACTTTATCATGAAGTTGGCTGACAAGTATCGAACGATGGGCATTCGGACCAACGCTGACCAACCTGATCAAGTAACGAACGCCATTGCGTTCGGTGCGGAAGGTATCGGACTTTGCAGGACCGAGCACATGTTCTTCGAAGGCGATCGCATCATTGCTGTTCGTCAAATGATTCTTGGTGAATCCAATGAGGATCGCACGAAAGCATTGGCCAAATTGTTGCCTTACCAACAAAAGGACTTCGAAGGAATCTTCCGCGCGTTGAATGGCTTGCCAGCGTGTATTCGCTTGTTGGACCCACCGTTGCACGAGTTCCTCCCCCAACAAGACAACAAGAAGGGCGTGGACGAAGTCGCAAAGCAACTGAATATTTCTGCTGCAGAA
>JANMNK010001014.1:0-5712 GCA_031373875.1 Pirellulaceae bacterium
GGGACGAGCGGTTCGTGGTGCCTCAGGTGTTCCCGGAGCTGTGCACCAAGAAGATGCTGACCGTCCAGTACATCGAGGGGACGAAGATCACGAACCTCGACGAACTGCGAAAGCTCGGGACTGACCTGTCAGCCAACTGGACGTCATCAAGAGTGTCGAGATGAATATACCTAGCCCCGAAAGCGATTCGGACAGCGAACGAGAGCGCGAGCGCACGTTGAGAGCGGCTGGCCGCACACTGCTTGGCAGCCAAGGCGTTTATTGCATTTCATGTCATAACTTTAATGGCAAACCTTCGCCGCTGAACAAAGGCATCGATTTGATGACGTCGTATCAACGGCTTCAACCAGGATGGTTCAATAACTTTCTTCGCAATCCAGGCGGTTACCGCCCAAGGATCGTCATGCCGTATTCTTGGCCCGATGGCGAGGCGGTGCACAAAACGATCCTTGACGGTAATACCGACATGCAGATCGAGGCGATTTGGTATTATCTTTCGCTCGGCACTTCGGCTGCCGACCCCGAAGGTATTCGCCGGGTTGATAAGAAACTGGAAGTCCTCGACAAGCCGCGAACTTATCGTGGCCGCAGCAGCGTTGCAGGGTTCCGCGGAATCGCGGTCGGATTTCCTGAAAAGATCAGCTACGCATTCAATGCAGAGACAGGCACGCTGACTTCGATTTGGTTAGGTGAATTCATTCATGTCGATCGCGGGGGACAAGGATCGGGTGGCTTCAATCCATCGGGTCGCGCGATCGCATTCGCTCAAGATGTTTCGTTCCTAGCAGAGATGGACGACACGACGCCTTGGCCGCCTCGACCGACAATGACCAAAGAGGTGCCCGTAAATCAAAATCCGCTCTATCCCAAAAACCTCGGCTACCAGTTTCGTGGTTACTTTATGGACGAGACATCCGTACCGACCTTCCGGTACGCTTCGGGTGATATAGAAATCGAAGATCGATCGTCACCGACGCAATCCGCAGACAGAATCGGGCTGCAACGTACTCTTCAATTCGATTCTCCATCGCAGCGAACACTCTGGTTTCGCGCGTTGACTGGTCGCATCGAACAAGACTCGGATACGGTGTACAAAACCGACAAAATTCGAATACAAATTCCTCAAGCGGACGTTGTATTGCGTCCTTTGTCGGACAACCCTGATTCGACGGAGCTGATACTCAAGCTTGACATTCCCCAAGGCAAATCCACACTATCATTTACTTATGAACCAATTGAAAAATAGTCGAAAAACGCTTCTCGTGTTCGCGTTCGCGTGCATTGCGAGCAGTCTCTGCGAAAGCCGGGCCGAGGAAGTCGGTCACCGTTGGGGAACCGAAGAGCGCGAGCGGAAATACTATCCGATCGTGAACGTCCCGATTCCCAAGGACACGGTTATCGAAGCGGGTGCTTTCACCGTATTGCCAGACAATCGACTTGCCGTCGGTACGCGATATGGCGAGATATACTTGATTGATGGCATCGACGAGAAAAAACCGAATCCAGAGTTTCATTTGTTCGCAGACGGACTTGATGAAATATTTGGTCTCTCCTACAAAGACAATTCTTTTTACGTTACGCAAAGCTGCGAGTTGACACGGGTCAGCGACACACGCAACACGGGGCACGCAGATCGCTTTGAAACGATCTCCGACGCTTGGGGATATGCAAACTACCACGAGTATGCATTTGGTTCGAAGTTCGATGCCGACGGCAACATTTTTGTCACACTCGGCTTGTCTCACTCGTACGAATCGAACGCGCTGTTTCGCGGGTTTGTAATGAAAGTCGCTTCCGACGGAAAAACCACGGCCTTTGCAAGCGGGCTTCGCAGTCCTGCCGGGATCGGGCAAGACGAACACGGCGCACTTTTTTATATTGAAAGCCAAGGCCCCTGGAATTGCTCTTGCAGTCTCAAAGCCGTTTCCCAAGGCAGTTTTCACGGACACCCCGCAAGTTTCAATTGGTATCCGTTCGCACCTGAGTTAGGTCCAATGCCGGTTAATCCTAAGTCGGGCTCGCGCATTGTTGTGGAACGGGAAAGAGTCAAACAGCTTGTCCCGTACGCGGTGATATTTCCATACATTCGTATGGGGCGATCGATCACCGGATTTACCGTCAACCGAACGCAAGGCAAATTCGGACCTTTCGAAGACCAATTGTTTCTTGGCGACTACACGCTGTCCATTTTGATGCGAGCAACCACGGAGCAAATCAATGGCGTCTGGCAAGGTGCTTGTTATCCGTTTCGTGAAGGCCTGTCGACGGGCATCCTTAACGTCGAATTTACTCCTCAAGGTAATCTTATTTGCGGCGGTACCAATCGAGGCTGGCCAGTGCGAGGTATTAAGGAATTTGCATTGGAGCGTGTGGAGTGGAGCGGTTTGATGCCGTTTGAGATTCAGCGAATAACGATCGAGCCCGAAGGATTCCGAATTGCATTTACAAAGCCTGTTGATACCGTTACCGGGAGTTCGACAGACACTTATTCGATAAAAACTTTCACCCATCCTTATCATGGTGGCTACGGCGGTCCCGAAATCGAACAAACCGCTCCCACTGTTCAATCAGTAACACTATCGGACGATGGACTTACGGCACACGTCGTTTTGGATAAACTGATTCGCGGTCACGTCTACGAATTTGACCTAGCCAAATTAAGAGCCGAGGACAACGACGAGTTGTTGCATCGGAATGCGTATTACACCGTCAACGAAATACCGAACAAGTAGTGCTGCAAGGATAAAATCCAACATGAGAATG
This sequence comes from Pirellulaceae bacterium, assembly GCA_031373875.1. Taxonomy (GTDB): domain Bacteria; phylum Planctomycetota; class Planctomycetia; order Pirellulales; family Pirellulaceae; genus JANMGV01. The sequence goes on from JANMNK010001014.1 coordinate 2,764, forward strand.
TGCCGACCGTTATTGCCTCGAATGACTGTGTGGGTATCGATCGTTCTTTCAAGCTTGATGCTGGCCCTCCCTTTTGCATCGTTGTCAGGTGCGGATCATCCTGTTCCCGAAAGCCCACTTTGGTTGACGTATTCCGGTGAGCAGGGTCCGGGGCATGGCAAACACATCGTGTTAATTGCTGCCGATCAAGAATATCGAGGCGAGTATTCGATTCCGATGCTGGCGAGAATTTTGGCCAAGCATCACGGTTTCGATTGTACTGTTCTTTTTAGTTTGAACGAACAAAACGAAGTTGACCCAACCCAAAAAATTCGATGGGAAGACAAAAGCGCGCGGCACAATATCCCGGGATTGGAGTTCCTCAACAAGGCCGACTTGGTCATTGTAATGAGCAGGTTATTGTCGCTGCCTGCCGAGCAACTTGAACATATCTACCGGTATCTCGATTCTGGAAAACCCCTTATTGGCATTCGAACCGCCAACCATGGATTCATTGATTTCGATTACAAGAAGGACGGCAAGAAAGTTGACTTCGGCCAAGATGTCCTGGGTGGTGCATTTAGGAATCATCATGGACGCTGGCAGCAAGATTCGACGCGAGGATTGATCGTCGCAGAAAATGCCAGTCACCCGGTCCTTCGAGGAGTGTCCGATATTTGGGGTCCGTCGGATGTCTATCGTACTTTTGCGGAGGGGGGAAAGCTACCGGAAGGATGTACGGCGCTCGTCGATGGACAGCCTCTGATGGGTCGAAATCAAAATGACGCAATCAATCCCGAACTGTGCTCGCTGCCGGTCGCTTGGGTGAAGACATGGATCGGGAACAGCGGCAAGGTCTCTCGGGTCTTTCATGTCACCATGGGAAGTGCCGCAGATTACAAAAACGAAGGCCTTAGACGATTGACCATCAATGCAGCTTATTGGTGCATGAATATGGATGACGCGATCGACGCCAAGAGTTGCATGGATATTGTTGGAGCTTATGAACCACTTGAAAGTGGCTTTGACTACGAGAAACTGAAAGTCGTTCCACAGAAGCCCAATTTCTACAAATAGCAGTTTGCGAAAATAGCATCGCTGCATCTTTCGTTCTGCCGATCTCGCATAAATTAAGACCTTGCCCCCCCGCTTCAGTCTTCTGGGGAGAGCCAGACAGGGCGTGAAGGGCCGAGTTGCTAGGTAATTCTGCCCCTCATCCCCAGCCCTTCTCCCCGAAGACGGGGAGAAGGGAGCGAGTTCTCAGTGGAACAAAACTGGCTCGCATAAACTCTCGTGAAATGTTCAGTATTGCTATTTGTCGCACAGCCCAGGCGGTGTGTCACTTTTTCAAAGCGCGTTCGAGAACGTTCTTGGTGATTTGTTGGACGCGAGCGTCGGGGCCGTGGGGGCGGCTCCAGTGGGACCAGGGTAACGTGTGGCCGGGAGGGGACGAAAGACCTTGCACCCAGAAGATGCTTGACGCATTGAATACGACATTGCCTTTGGGGCCTTCATACACGGTCGCGGTCCATTGCTGCGGTGTTTCGCCTCCCACCCAAGCCGTCCCGGATCCGACAACTTCCAAACCAGGAATATTGGCAGGATCACCGTGGTACTCCCAGCCAATCAAACCAGGAATCTTGTCGCCGTTCTTCATGCCGGTGCCTTCGAAGATCCAGTGTTTCGAATTCGTACACACCCAGTCACCGCCTCCGTTAACGGGCTCTACGTTTCGCGCTCCCATCAAAAAGCCTTCATCGGGTCCATGCTCGGGAAAGGGACCGTGGGTTTTTAATCTTTCAAGAGCAATAGGTCGGTCGCCACCGTAAGGCCCCCCCCGAAACATGATCCGATTCGGTCGATTGTCAACACTTGATCGCATCGGCGTGACCCAGCAGACACTGTTTCCAGAAAGGAACATTAGGTTAACGCCTTGATCGCGCATTTTCTCGACGCTTCGAAATTGACGGATGTCCCAATATTCGTCATGCCCGACGCTAATAAACATACGGCTCTTAAGTCCCCGATCTGGAGTGATCATGTCGCTGTTACAAACGTAGGAAACGTCGTAGCCATTTTGCTCAAGCCAGTATGCGAGTGGAAACTCAAGCGGCAAATATTCGCCAGCACCGACGGTCAACGGGTCATTCACGACACTATCAAACTGTGCTTCACGGCCATACGGTCGGTCGAAACTTACGTCGGCCCACGGGCCTTGGTTGCCTTTGGGGTGCGTGTATACAGAATAGTGACTTGGCCACTGATTGTAAGCTTGCCAAGTGTTATCCGAACACTGAAACAAGATGTCGCAAGGTCTGTCATCGGTCACAACAAAAATAATGTAGCTCTGCCAATAGGGTTCTGACGCGGACTCCGGGATCGTCGTCATTCTTCCCAAGTACACTCCGCTCAACCAATCATCAGGAATTGTCAAACTGGTTGTTGCCGTCCATTGGCATTCGTGCAAATCTTTCTCGCCGGGTTTGGGAGTATCTTGCGTTATTGCTTTCAGCGGTCCAATCGTCTTCATCAATCGAGCGCCTGCGCCGCCGTAGTAACCCGTGCGAAAAATTTCTAAATTGAAAGCGCGAGCGGGCTTGGCGGAGGCTTTTATATCGATTGTCTCGCCAGCTCGAACACTTTGACGCGAACAGTAGCCTTCGATCCAAGGTGATCGGTACTTGTCGCCGTCCACACGAACGCGGGTAAGTTGCCAATCGTTCGAGCCCGGCAATGCATTTTCTGCAACGATACGATTAGATTTTGAGTCATCACAATCAGCGAATTGCGAAAGCGATATTAAAGCGAATGCAGCAAGTGGGCTAATCAAAAGGTTACGCATCGAACTTCTCCAGAAATGGATGATGACGGCGTCAAGGTACGGTGGGTTGGAATGAACAAACGGGGCTTTGAAGCCGATTGTTGAACGATTGTGTACAATAAAAAGGGATAGCAGGGTGAGTCGGCAGG
>JANMNK010001039.1:0-2033 GCA_031373875.1 Pirellulaceae bacterium
AAACTTTCGGACACACGTTTGGCCCACCCCCACAAGGCGACGAGCAACCGACCATGGAGCCAGCTCCCACTACGCTGGTTCTACCACAAGCTCCATTTCCGCCGATGGACCCACCACTTCAAAAGTACTTGGACGATGTTCTCGGTTATTGGGAAAAGTCTACTGCCGATATCCAACGATATAGCTGCAGCTTTAAACGCTGGCAGTTTGACCCTGCTCAAACGAAAGCCGATTTTCACTATACCTATGGCGAAGGCATCATCCGCTATGCCGCGCCAGATAAGGGTCTTTTCAAAGTGGAAACACTGTTGACCTACACTACAAAGGACGCCGCAGGAGCTCCGCAATTCAAGGTGTTTCCTAACGTGTACGGTGAATGGTGGATTTGCGACGGCCAGAAAGTCCACAATTTCGATAGAACTGAAAAGCTCGTGCGTCAGATCAGTCTCCCTCCGGAGATGCAAGGTAAAGCGATCTACAGCAGCCCCCTACCTTTCTTCTTTGGGGTCGAAGCTGCAAAGATGAAGGAACGCTATTGGATCCGTCCCCTGCCGCCTCCAACGGGAACGGATGGCAAACAACGGAATGATCTGATTCATCTCGAAGCTTTCCCGAAGTATCAAGCCGACGCGGCCAATTATCAAAAAGTTCAGATCCTCATCGACCAACGTGAATTCCTGCCGGCTGCCATCATTATTTTCGATCGTGCTTGGTCCGAAAAATTTCCTGCTCGCGAACATTTTGAATTCAACGACCGTCAGAAGAATTTCAAGTTTGGCGACAAGATCAAGGAATCCCTTTTCTCCCAAGAATTTATTCCGATGCAGCCACCAAAGGACTGGAAGATCATCGAAGATCAAGTGCCGTCCAATCAAGCGATTCCCGGCGATCGAGTTGCCTCCCCTCAACAACAGCAGTCGATTCCGAGGTAGGAACCACGAACGGCCAATGCCAAGTGGAATCTCTTGGTCTTCGGATTAAACTAGAATTCGTGTCATTACGTTGGCATGCCGCGAAGCTGCATCTAGAACCGATCAGGTCGAACATTATTGTTGCTTGATCGTCTCTCCAATCGCATGCGGTTCGGCCCCGTTCGTTTTTTCAGGCCGTTCCATTCCACAGTATCGGTTGCACGAATTCGATGAGAAATGGCCTTGCCGTTGGTGACCAAGCGGAATTGATTTGGCAAGTTGGTGCCGAACATGTCATTCATCTTGGCACGCAAAAGAACTGGACGACGGGTTCGAGCGGCGTCGTTGTCTTTTCAACGCCAAACATGATTTTGCTGATGGAACGGACCGCACGTAAAGTGCTGGAGCCTTTCCTTGACCCCGAAGAAGAATCCGTAGGGGCCGCCGTTTCCGTGGAGCATCTTGCAGGAACTCCGATTGGCGCTCAAGTCCGCGGAGTCGCTCGCGTCACCCAGATTGATCGTCGCGTCATCGATTTCGACATCGCCGCCTTCGATGCCTTTGAGCAAATCGGCCGTGGGACACATCGTCGTGCCGTAGTTCCCATCGATCGCTTGCAATCGAAACTTGCGCCAAAATTGTCATCGCAGACTTTAGGAAAGGTGCTTCCCATGCAAATGGAACCGAATACAGGAACGCTGCCACAACTCGAGAGTTTGGATGTCCAAGTGCGTGGCGCGGTTGCTTCAGTCATTCTCAATCGCCCAACGAAACTTAATGCTGTCAATAAACAGATGACCGACGAATGGGAAATAGTCAACGCATGGCTTGCAGGCCATCAGGAAATACGTGTCGTGGTTGTAAGCGGTCATGGCGAAGCGTTTTGTGCCGGCGACGATGTAATCGAAGTCGGCAAACTATCGATCGACGAAGCCCGCCAGTTGAGTAACCGTCAAGCTCGAATGTACCTAGCTTGGGAGCAGTTGCCCCAAGTATTCATTGCTGCTGTGAACGGCGTTGCATTGGGTGCCGGGTGTGTCGCGGCGTGTGCATGCGATTTTCGAATTGCCGCGCACAATGCCCGATTCGGAATGCCAGAGATACTGCTTGGCTGGCCTCCAG
>JANMNK010001042.1:0-15167 GCA_031373875.1 Pirellulaceae bacterium
GGCAAAAGTATCAAGTCGGAGTCAGCATTGTTCGTGAGCTTCTGGGCGTTGTTACGAGCGAAAGAGCAGATCGCGGCATAGTCGTAACGTCGGGCAGTTTTACGAAAGAGGCGAAGTTATTTGCTGAAACAGTACCTTTGCAATTGATCGGCGGTATTCAACTGGAGCAAATGATTCGTTCGGTACAGACTTCACCAAAGTTGCCTGTTCAATCATCACCCAGCATGTCTATTCGAAATTTACCGAACTTGCCAAATCCTGCTTCTGGCAGCGGGATTCCTCCACCCATTCCCGTGTGCCCTGTATGTGGTTCCGTCATGCAAATTCGAACTGCCAAACGCGGGACGAATGCAGGATCCCAATTCTGGGGCTGCACGCGATTCCCGAATTGCCGTGGCACTCGTCAAAGAACCTGAGGGCGCAGACTGGACGGCCGTTTCAGAAACTATCGAAGACAGGTGAAAGAACTTGTTGGACAGAGGATTGGGAATATTTGATGCAAAACGCCGCTAAATAGTGGAGAACGATTTCCCGTTCTTGTGTATGACTTCCAATGTCTATCCGACCTTATCTTCATACCCAAAGACAGTATGATGATTGGTTCAAGATGCTTGACGCAGATCCTTGATAGTGCTTATCTATTTAGCGAAAAGGAATTCCCATGGCGGTTCGGAATTTGGAGAGGATGTTGGCGCCGGGGGCTGTGGCGATTGTTGGGGCTAGTGAGGCGGCGGGGAAAGTTGGTTACAACGTTCTAAGAAATGTGATCGACGGTGGGTTTGCCGGGCCAGTTTATCCGGTAAACGCCAAGAGGGATTCTGTCCAGGGCAAGGCCGCTTATCGGTCAATCCTCGATACGCCTACAGTTCCTGATTTGGCAATCATCTGCACACCCGCGCCGACAGTCCCCAATCTAATCCGGCAGTGCGGTGAAAAAGGAATTCCTGGCGTTGTTATCTTGACGGCTGGCTTTCGCGAATTGGGTACCGAGGGCAAAGCGCTCGAAGAACAAATTCGCATAGAACAGAAGAAATTTCCTGGGCTTCGGATTATCGGCCCCAACTGCGTTGGGGTGATTTGCCCTCGAGTCAAACTGAGCGCGAGCTTCGCGGTTGGAATGCCGGCCGTCGGCAGCGTTGCATTCTTGTCGCAATCGGGTGCGCTATGCACGGCCGTTCTGGACTGGGCACTCGCTCAAGGAATCGGCTTCTCGCAGTTCCTGTCCCTGGGAAATCAGTTGGATGTTGGATTCGCCGATTTGCTGGACTACTTGGCGGAAGATCCGAAGACGACGTCAGCGATCTTGTATGTCGAGTCCATCAGCGACTCGCGTTACTTCATGTCAGCCGCAAGAGCTTTTGCTCGCAAGAAGCCGTTGGTGGCATACAAAGCAGGTCGTTTTGCGGAATCAGCCAAAGCAGCTGCTTCGCATACCGGCGCGATGGCTGGCGTGGATGCAGTTTATCAAGCAGCGTTTGATCGAGCCGGAATCGTACGCGTTTTCGATATGCAATCGGTTTTCGAAAGCGCCGCATTGTTGACGCAGCATCCAGAACCGGTGGGACCTCGATTGGCAATCGTGACCAATGCGGGCGGCCCCGGCGTGATGGCAACGGATTCTTTGTTGAATTTGGGAGGACGGCTGTCCGAACTGTCGGACTCCACTTCGCAGCAGCTCAATCAATTCCTGCCCGACAACTGGTCGCATGGAAATCCTGTGGATGTCATCGGCGATGCGGATGCTGAACGATTCGTGCATGCCGTCGAAGTCGTTCTGCGGGACGAGAGAGTCGATACCGTGCTGGCTATCTTGACGCCTCAAGCCATGACCGATCCGACACATACGGCGGGCAAATTATCAAAACTCACTATTCCAGAAAATAAAGCGTTGCTAGCTTCTTGGATGGGCGGGATCCTGATGGCCGACGGCGTGCGATTGCTTCAGCAAGCTCGGATTCCGACTTTCGAAACGCCCGAACAAGCCATTCGCGGTTTGATGAATTTGACAAGTTACTCACGCAATCGCGAAATTCTCTACGAAACGCCACGCGATATTCCGCTTGCCTACAAATCGAGCGCAGCGGATCGTTCACGTGTCTTTGCGACGCGGGCTTTTCAAGCTGACCGATCGATTTTGACCGAAGTCGAATCGAAAGCTCTGTTGCAACATTATGAAATCCCGACAACACAAATTGTCGTCGCGGAAAATGCAGACCAAGCAGTCACGGTATCCTCTGCGATGGGTTATTCCGTTGTCATGAAAATCTATTCGCCACAAATCACACACAAAACGGATGTGGACGGAGTCGCGTTAAACTTGAAAAACGAGAACGAAGTCCGTGGGACTTTTGATCGCATGATGCATAGCGCGAAAACGCTGCGGCCGGATGCTCAACTGATTGGTGTGACGATCCAGCCGATGATCACCGCCATTCACGGAGTCGAGCTGATTTTAGGTGCCAAGCGAGATCCAATTTTCGGTACCGTTATGATGGCGGGACTGGGAGGTATTACGGCGGAGTTATTCAAGGATCGCTCGCTGGAGTTGCCGCCGATCAACGAGCGATTGGTCATGCGCATGCTGACGTCACTCAAGTGCTGGCCGCTGCTGTCCGGTTACCGTGGCCGGGCTGCTGTCAACATGGATCGATTAGTCGAGATTTTGCTTCGGTTTTCGAACCTCATTGTCGAACAACCGGACATCGTCGAAGCCGACATCAATCCTTTATTGATCGCATCGGACTCGATCATGGCGCTCGATGCACGGTTTGTGATAGCTTCATCAGGCGAACGGGTGAAACGACCATACGATCATTTGGCCATTCGACCTTATCCGTCGGAATTCGAAAGCAAAGTTACACTGCCCGATGGAACGGCGATCAATTTGCGTCCGGTACGTCCCGAAGACGAACCTCAATGGCGGGCCATGCTAGGTCGATGTTCGGATGAGTCCATTTGGTCCCGATTCCATTTCTTGTTCAAAGAAGCGACGCACGAAATGGCAACTCGTTTTTGTTTTTTGGACTACGATCGCGAAATTGCCATCGTCGCGGAAACCGTCAGCAACAACCATTCGAAAATTGTCGCGGTGGGACGTTTGGTAGCGGATGCGGATCATCAAACGGCCGAGTTCGCGCTCTTGGTAGAGGACGCTTGGCAAAATCGCGGACTGGGCACGGCGATCGCCCGACACTGTATGGCGATCGCGGAGCCCTGGGGTGTTCAGCAATTGGTTGCGGAAACGACCGTTGAGGAAAGGCGAATGGCGGCCATTTTAAGAAAAATGGGATTTACGCTCAAGCTTATGCCCGACAATAAGGTCGTGCTGGGTTCGAAAAACGTGAAGTGATTCTCGCTAAGCCCATTGCCCGTTGCGAGTAAATGCGACCAAAGCTTTCATGTAGTTGGCTCGTTCAAACGCGGACGCGTCGGCGCTGCGGCATCGGCTGACACTGCCAATCAATTGCTCAACCGATTCGTACTGATGATCGACGAGCCATTTCTCCAGTCCCGCGAGAACTTTGGCCAAGTGATCCGGGCCATAGCGCAATAAGGCAGAGGCCATCATCGTCACATTCGCACCGGCCAACAGCGCTTTGACAACATCATCGGACGAATGAATACCGCTTGTTGCGGCCAGCGAGCAATCGAGTTGGTCCCGCAAGATACCAAGCCATCGCAATACCAACCGGAGTTCACTCGGTGTGCTGAGTGCCAAGTGAGGTTGAACTCGCAAGGTTTCCAAATCCAATTCCGGATCCAGGTAGCGGTTGAACAAAACCAAACCACTCGCGCCAGCGTCGACCAACTGTTTCGCAAAATGGGGCAGCGCGGAAAAGTACGGTCCCAATTTTACGGCAAAAGGGATCGTGATTTGACGCGCGACTTCATCGACGATTTGGACATATTGGTTTTCGACATCGGCCGCCGATAATTTGGCATCTGTCGGAACAAAGTAAATATTCAGCTCAATTGCATCGGCTCCCGCCATCTCGAACATTTTGGCAAAACGAACCCACTTTCCCGGAGACGTTCCATTTAAACTTGCGCGGGCAACTTGGTTTCGCGTTTCACGTCTTCGAGAAACTCTAGATGCGGTTCTGGGCCCGTGTTGTATTGTTCGAGTTCCGGAAAATAGCTGGACGATTCTGCGGACGATTCGCCCGCATACTCATACAACTTGAAAACTTCGTGTTCGTCATGTTCGATTTGCTCGGCAAACAGCGACTGCAATACGAATGCTGATGCGCCAGCGGCTTCCAGTTTTTTCAGGCTTGCAATCGATCCTGTCAGAGGGCAAGCGGACACGACGAGCGGGTTTTTTAGTTGTCGTCGGAGATAGTGTGTTGTCAAGTTCACGTTCATACCGGCACCTCATCGATCAAACCAGCCAGGGATCTTTCCACATTTGCAATTTGTTCGTAGTAATGCCACCGATCGTTGATGTCGATCTGTGCAAGGTTGAGCAACTGATCTGCCCGCGCCGGGTCGCTTCGCAAAAGCATCGAAAACCGAGCTTCTTTGGCAGCGAACTGCCGGAAGGGAATCGTTGGTTTTCGGCAATCGAGATGAAATGGCTTCCCACCATCATGCGCGACGCGGGGATCGTAGCGATACAGCGGCCAATAGCCACTTTGCACCGCTTCTTTTTGGTGCGACATTCCAGTTGACATGTCGATCCCATGCGCGATGCATTGACTGTAAGCCAAAATCAGAGATGGCCCTGGATACGACTCGGCCTCCTGGATAGCCTTGATCGTTTGTAGTGGGTGGGCACAGACCGCGATCTGAGCTACGTAAACGTGGCCATACGCCATTGCGATCATGCCGATATCTTTTTTATTGACGCTCTTGCCTGCCGAGGCGAATTTTGCAACAGCGGCACGAGGAGTGGATTTGGATGCTTGACCGCCGGTGTTCGAGTAAACTTCGGTATCCAGCACGATCACGTTGACGTTCTTGCCGGATGCAAGAACATGATCAAGTCCACCGAAGCCGATATCGTACGCCCAACCATCGCCGCCCACGATCCACACAACTTTTTTGACCAGTGCATCAGCCAGGTTTGACAAAGTTTTTACGGACGGGCGCGAAAGGGAAGCGAGTAATTTTTTCAATTGTGTGACACGATCGCGTTGCTTGGCGATATCCGATTCCGTTCGCTGTTCGGCGCCCAAAAGTTCGCTAACAAGATTCTCTGGTAAAGTGCTCGCCATTTCCCTCAAGAGCAATCGAACGGCTTGTTCTCGTTTGTCCAAACCTAAACGCATTCCAAGTCCAAACTCTGCGTTGTCCTCAAAAAGAGAATTTGCCCAAGCTGGCCCCTGCCCCGCACCATTCTGCGACCAAGGCGTGGTCGGCAAGTTACCTCCGTAGATCGAGGAGCACCCTGTCGCATTCGCGACGACCATGCGATCACCAAACATCTGCGAGATTAGTTTTAAGTAGGGCGTCTCACCGCAACCAACGCATGCACCAGAAAATTCGAACAAAGGAAGCATCAATTGAGAGCCCTTGACCGTTCCTGGGTCGAGCGTCGTTCGATCGGCATCGGGGATCGTCAAGAAAAATTCGAAGTTCGCTTGTTCGCGATCCAAGATTCCTTGTTTGGGAACCATATTGATCGCCTTGAGCTTGACGGCCTCTTTGCTCCGCGCGGGACAAACATCCACGCAAACTCCACAGCCCGTGCAGTCATCGGGTGCAACTTGAATCGTCATTTGATCGCCAGGACGATCTTTGGCGGACCAGGGTCGAGTTTGAAACGTTCCGGGTGCATTGATCAAACTGTCCGGCGAGAAGGCTTTGACGCGAATGGCCGTGTGCGGGCAAACGAGGGCACACAATCCGCATTGGATGCACAGATCAGGAACCCACTCGGGAATTTCGGCAGCGATACTTCGCTTCTCAAGTTTTGCTGTGCTGGTCGGAAATGTACCATCGATTGGCATCGCGCTCACGGGTAATCGATCACCGTGACCGGCGAGCATCGCTGCTGTCACGCGTTGGACAAAATCATCGTGGCTTGCGATCAAGGGAACTTGCGAGAATTTACTGGAAATTTGTTTTGGAATCGTGACTTGATGTAGACCGACGAGCGACTGATCGACGGCTTCGTAGTTCTTTTCCAAGACGCTGCTGCCGCGTTTTCCGTAGGTTTTCTCAATGCTTTGCTTAATTTGAGAAATTGCTTCGTCGCGCGGCAAAACGCCCGAGATTGCGAAAAAGCAAACTTGCATAACCACGTTGATTCGGCCCGCCATGCCAACTTGTCGGGCAACAGCTTCCGCGTCCACAACGAATAGCCGTAATTTGCGGTCGATGCATGTTCGTTGTATTTCGATTGGTAGTCGATCCCAGACTTCTTCAGGGCCAAACGGTGAATTCAAAAGGACCGTTGCCCCTTCGGCTGCGTTGCCCAGTATGTCCACGCGGTTGAGAAAAGAGAACTGATGGCACGCGATGAAGTTGGCTTTCTGGATCAAGTACGTCGAGCGAATCGGTTTAGGGCTAATCCGTAAATGTGAGATTGTCATGGCACCGGATTTCTTCGAGTCGTACACGAAATAGCCTTGTGTAAACAAAGGCGTGTTGTCGCCGATGATCTTCACAGAGTTTTTCGTGGCACCGACTGTGCCATCGCTGCCAAGTCCAAAGAACATAGCTTGCGTTGATCCCGGGGATTCGACGATCCAATCCGAATCGATCAACAGGCTGCGGTGCGTGATGTCGTCGACAATACCAACGGTAAAGCCGCGCTTGGGTGTTTCCCTTTCCAGATCTTGATAGACCGACCAAGCCATCGCTGGAGTGAATTCTTTCGAAGCCAACCCGTAGCGACCGCCAATGACCAAGGAATCAAGCTTGGCGTCGGTGTGACCCGAAGCGCGCGATTCATGAAGCGCGGCCACGACATCTTGATAAAGCGGTTCGCCGACAGCGCCTGGTTCCTTCACTCGATCGAGGACAGCGATCTTGAGAGTTGTTGCCGGAAGCGAGTTACGAAAAGCGTCGACGTCAAAAGGTCGGTAGAGTCGAACTTGGACCAAGCCAACTTTGTGGCCTTCGGAGTTGAGCTTGTCGATCGCTTCTTGGACCGCGCCAACGCCCGATCCCATCATGACGATGACGCGCTGGGCCTGTGGGTCGCCGTAGTAATCAAATAGCTTGTAAGAACGTCCGCTAAGAGCCGCAAATCCGTCCATCGTTTCTTGGACGATCCGAGGCAATCGATCGTAATACAAGTTAATGGCTTCGCGTGCTTGAAAGAACACGTCCGGATTTTGAGCCGAGCCCCTGAGTTCTGGGTGATCAGGAGATAGACCGCGGCGACGATGGTCGTCGATAAAACGATCTTCTAAGAGGGATCGAATGTCTTCGAACGATAATTCGTCGATGCAGTTGAGTTCGTGCGAAGTGCGAAATCCATCGAAAAAATGCAGGAACGGGAGTCGCGACTTGAGAGTTGCGGCGTGAGAAATCAAGGCAAAATCGGGTGCTTCCTGGACATTGCTTGAGCAAAGCATGGCCCAACCGGTCGCGCGGCAAGCCATCACGTCGCTGTGATCGCCAAAAATGGAGAGGGCATGCGTAGCAACCGTTCGCGCAGCAACATGGAAAACCGTCGGCGTTAGCTCGCCCGCAATCTTGAACATGTTCGGGATCATCAGGAGCAGGCCTTGCGAGGCGGTAAACGTCGTCGACATCGCGCCCGATTGCAGCGCACCATGCACGGTTCCGGCCGCGCCGCCTTCGCTCTGCATTTCGATGACTTCTGGAATGGTCCCAAAGACATTGCGTCGCTTTTCCGCTTGCCAAGCGTCGGCATGCTCTCCCATCGGCGAAGCGGGCGTGATGGGATAGATGGCGATAACTTCGCTGGCCGCGTAAACAACCCTCGCGACGGCTTCGTTCGCATCCAAAGTTTGCCGGTTCGGCATGACGTAATCCTTCATCATTGAAAATGGCAAGAAACTGCGTCAGGTGATTCGGTGCACACGATACGTGATACCGGAGAGAAGGTCATTCTCACATGCACACCAAAGCGGAATACCAAGTGACGATAGCGGCTAATCGCAATTAGTATTCGATCCTACGTTGAGTATATCGTTTGGCAGGCGCGGGTATCGTCAATATTTGCTCTCGCTTAACTCAATGGCGTTGCGGTCAATTGTCTCGACATGAAAGTTATTCAACTTGTTCAATCTCTCTATTGGGCAATTGTGACATCCAGAGTTGTGAAAACAATTTCGCGCATCACGCAACCGTAGGAAGTGAAAACAAAAACTCGCCATGGAATGACGCTGCAGTGCAATCATGTGTTGCTGCGGACAACATGACAACGTCTGAGGCGACAAAATAAAGTTGCCTTTACAATCGATTGAAAAACTCGTTACACTCAAACTTGTAGCGAGGACTCCCCAAAGAATCCAAGGAGCTGGGTAATGCAATCTGAGTGGCTAGGCAGACTGGAGCAAACGATCTTTGGAGATTTTTTGTCCCCCGCGAATCTTATGAAACTTGTTTCAATCGCGGAGTTCAAAGAACTGCAGTCGGGGCAATACCTCTTTCGTGAAGGGCAAGAGAACCACAGGGTTTTTGTTCTTTTAGAGGGTCAGTTGGATTTGACCATGACCGTGCCTGGTCGAGGCCCCACGAGAATTTTGACGTTGGGACCGAGTGAACTTGTTGCTTGGTCAGCAATCTTGGGCGAAGGCATCATGACGTCTTCGGCAATTTGTGTTGAGCCCGCGCAACTGATCGCCGTCGACTGCCAATCGGTTTTGGAGATGATCCGTACCGATTCGGAGTTTGGGTGCGAGTTCATGAAGATGATGGCGAGTGCATTGGCCAAACGATTGCTTGCGACGCGTTTGCAGATGCTGGACTTGTTCGCGCCCAATAATTAACAGCTCGCATCGATAGTCAGTTTTGTAATTGAGCTAAAGCAACGGAATGGAACGAGGCGCTGAGTCGATGTACTATCTTGATCGGTTGAAACTACAGGAAGTATTTGATGACCTCTCGCGTCGTGAATATGAATTGGTAGGGCCGCGCGTCGAGCAGGAAGCGATTGTTTACGACCAAATTGAGCGTGTTGAAGATTTACCCATGGGATGGACGGACGTGCAATCGCCTGGTCACTATCGTCTAAAACGTCGTGACGACGACGCGTTATTCGGCTACGTCATCGGGCCACACTCCTGGAAGAAGTACTTGTTTCCGCCATTGGTCAACGTCATGTCATCGCGGCGCGATGCCGATGGATGGACGATGCAGGATGAGCCGGTCGAACCCAAGAGATTTGCGCTAATTGGAGCACGGGCGTGCGAATTGGCTGCAATCGCTGTGCAAGATCGCGTTTTCATGTCGGACGCTTATGTCGACCCGATTTATGCAAAGCGCCGAGATGGGCTGTTTATTGTGGCGGTCAACTGCACGCAAGCTGCGTCGACTTGTTTTTGCACTTCGATGGGAACTGGGCCTCGATGCCAATCCAATTTCGATTTGGCTCTCACCGAGTTACCAAACGGCTTTGTCGTCGAAGTCGGTAGTCCGGCCGGGCAAGATATTGTCGACAGATTGGGATTAGGCCGAGCGTCCGATGCGGAATGCCAATCCGCCGAATCTCGCCGCCAAGTAGCCGTGACGCAGATAACACGAAAAGTCGAAACCGAAGGCATTCGCGACAAGCTGCTTTCTCGTCTTGAGCACCCTCGCTGGGACAGTGTCGCAGAACGTTGTCTGAGTTGCGCGAACTGCACGCTGGTGTGTCCGACATGCTTTTGTAGTTCGGTGGATGATGTTACCGATTTGACAAATGACGAAGTGCTTCGCCAACGCCGTTGGGATTCTTGTTTCAATTTCGATTTTAGCCATATCAGTGGCGGTCCGATTCGGAATCAAACCCGATCGCGTTACCGGCAGTGGTTGACCCACAAGATGGCTTCATGGATCGATCAATTTGGAACGTCGGGTTGCGTCGGATGCGGGCGATGCATCACGTGGTGTCCCGTAGGGATTGATCTCACGCAAGAGATCGCGGCTATTTGCACGGATGTTGACGAATCATGATTACAACGCAAGACAATCCAAAAATCGTCGCTAACCCTTGGCTTTCGCATTCTGTAGTCATCGATGCGATTCAGCAAGAAATTGAATCGGTCGCAACCTATCAAATGCGATTTGTCGATTCGCACGTAGCCCAAGGGTATCGATTTCAGCCTGGCCAATTCAACATGCTCTACATTCCTGGGTGTGGTGAATCCGCAATTAGTCATAGTGGTCCACCATCGCGAGATGGCAACAAAATGGTCCATACGATTCGATTTGTCGGCCGCGTTACCGATGCTATAGCGAAGCTTCGAGTGGGAGATAAGCTCGGGGTACGAGGGCCATTTGGAACGGCTTGGCCCATGGATCGCTGCAAAGGTCGTGACGTGATCGTCGTTGCTGGAGGGATCGGGTTGGCCCCGCTGAGGCCAGCTTTATATTCCTTTATGGAGAATCGTGCGGACTTTGGACGAATCGTGTTGCTGTACGGGTCGCGTTCCCCAGAATTGCTCCTCTACGCCGAAGAGCTGGAATCGTGGAAGGAACGCGGTATTGAAATTCAAGTGACTGTCGATCGGGCTACGGAGTCTTGGCAAGGTGCGGTGGGCGTTGTGCCTTTGCTTCTGGACCGACTGCCTGGCTTAAAACCAAGTCATACGGAAGTGGTGATGTGTGGACCCGAGGTCATGATGCATTACTCGGCGCTATCAGCCATCAAGCGAAACATCCCGAAGGAATCGATTTGGTTATCGATCGAGCGAAACATGCAGTGTGCTGTTGGGTTATGCGGGCATTGTCAACTGGGGCCTGTGTTTGTTTGCCGACAAGGTCCCGTATTTCGATACGATGCCATAGAGAACTTGTTGAAAGTGAGGGACTTTTGATGACCAAACGCCCAACCCTGGCTGTCATTAAGTTCGCGTCTTGCGACGGTTGCCAATTGACTTTACTGGATGCAGAAGACGAGTTACTCGCCGTAGCAGAAGCTGTTCATATTTCGCATTTCGCAGAAGCTTCGAGCCGATTGGAGCCTGGTCCCTACGATGTTGCCCTAGTCGAAGGATCGATCACAACCCCCGAAGATCGCCATCGCTTGTTGAAGCTACGCGCAGAGTCAAAATTTTTGGTTACGATCGGAGCGTGTGCGACAGCAGGCGGCGTACAAGCTCTTCGCAATTTTGCCGACCATCAAGAATTCATGCGATCGGTTTATGCTCGACCCGATTACATCGAGACGCTGGCGACATCGACGCCGATCTCTTCGCATGTGAAAGTGGATTTTGAGTTGCGTGGATGCCCGATCGACAAACACCAGTTATTGGAAGTCATCGCATCGCTTGTTGCCGGTCATCGGCCACGAACGTCCACCGAAAGTGTTTGCCAGCCGTGTAAGCGACGCGGTACGGTGTGCGTTGTTGTTGCGCGGAGCGTTCCATGTTTGGGACCGGTCACGCAAGCTGGATGTGGATCGATTTGCCCAGCCTACGACCGAGGTTGTTACGGTTGCTTTGGGCCATCTCATCAGCCCAACCTGCCGAGCATGACGCATAGGTTAGTCAGCAATGGAATGGACACAGCCGATACAGCGCTTTTCTTGCAGAGTTTTAATACTTACTCGCCTGCTTTTTCTCACGAGAGCCAACGGTTGTGGCAAATCGCCGACGACCGCAAAAATTGCATCCAAGTCTCATGACGGTCGAGCATTCCCATTCAAGCCAGATGGAGGCTGACCATGATTGAGTCCAGTGATGCCCAAAGAAAAATACATGTGCCAATCCTTACACGGGTCGAAGGTGAAGGCTCGCTGTTGGTCAAGATCGATGGCAACGTCGTTCGCGATGTTCAATTAGCAATCTACGAGCCACCGAGGTTATTCGAAGCAATGCTGCGTGGCAGGCCCTTTGATGACGTTGCGGATTTCACTGCACGAATATGCGGGATCTGTCCGATCGCTTATCAAATGACAGCCGTTCAATCGCTCGAAAACGCGATGGGTGTGAGTGTTTCGCCGGAAATACGCAAGCTTCGTCGTTTGATGTACTGTGGCGAATGGATCGAGAGCCACGTGTTGCACATGCATTTGCTTCATGCTCCCGACTTCTTCAGTTGCGACAGCGGCATCGAATTGGCTCGGCGATTCCCAGACGAAGTGAAACGTGGATTGCGAATGAAGAAGTTCGGCAATCGGTTGTTAGAAGTGCTCGGCGGGCGGGCCATACATCCAGTAAACCTAGCAGTCGGCGGCTACTATCGACTGCCAAGACGCGAAGAGTTGGCGGCCCTCATCCCCGAATTTGAATGGGCGCTGCAAGCCGCCATTGAGACGGCCAAGTGGGTCGCGCAATTTCCATTTCCAGACTTTCAAGTCAACTATGATTACGTCGCGTTATCGCATCCGGATGAGTACGCAATTATCGATGGAAGGGTGATATGTTCGGACGGAATGGACATCGCAATTGAAGATTACGAACAACATTTCGTCGAGGAACAAGTACCCCATTCGACGGCTTTGCAGTCGCATCGGATGCCGGGACATCGTCCCTATTTCGTTGGGCCGCTGGCCCGGGTGAATCTAAGTCGCCATCATTTGTCGCCAAGCACGCAACGGGTGGCGGACGAAATCGGCTGGGAAACTCCTTGCCATAATCCTTACAAAGGCATTATCGCCCGCTCACTGGAGGTCATTCATGCTTTCGAGGAAGGACTGGAAATTCTTCGATCCTATAGACCGACCGGAGATGCGAGAACAAAATTCGAAGTTTGCGAAGGGCACGGTACTTCGGCCACCGAGGCTCCACGCGGACTCATCTACCATCGCTACCATACGGGCGCTGACGGCAAGATAATCTTTGCAAAGATCGTTCCACCGACTTCGCAAAATCAGGCTCAAATCGAATCCGACTTGCATCGAATGTTGCCGGGCATACTAAGTTTCGAAGATGACAAAATCGCACTGCAATGCGAACGGCTCATCCGGAACTACGATCCGTGCATTAGTTGTTCCACGCATTTTCTTAAACTGCGCATTGAAAGATCATGATGAACCGATCTGCACCTGGGATTTCCGAAAACCCAGTCGCAAGCACGCGCGATCTCAATAAAAGCCCTTCGATTTTGATTGTCGGTGTTGGGAGTTCGCATGGGGACGATCAACTGGGATGGCTAGTTGCAAAGGAACTAACACGGCGGTCTTTGGACAGTTGCGAAGTACGAATTGCAAGCACGCCGATTGAGTTGTTGGACTGGCTCGACGAGTGCACTGCGCTTCATTTGGTCGATGCATGTCAGGGTGATGGAGTGCCTGGAACGATCGGTCGCTGGAATTGGCCATGCCCAGAGATTCAGGTGGGACGATGGTCAGGTACACATGATTTTGACTTGTCGGGTGTGTTGGCACTGGCAAATCAGCTTGACCAATTGCCGGCGCAAGTCGTTGTTTGGGGAGTTCAGCGAGGCAGCAATCAGGTTGGCGACTTGATTTCGGAGGAAGCTGTAAATTGGATCAAGTTAACAGCGGACAAAATTCAAAACGAAGTCGATGCCGCTAAAACTCTTTTCGGCAAAGAATGGCGTCAAGTAAACCAGTGAAACCCAAAGTCCGAAGCGAGTGAAAGCCAAAAATCGTATGCACGAAGCTTCTTTAGCCAAAAATTTGCTGGATCAGGTTCGCAACATTCAGCGCGAGCATCCGCTGTCTCGAGTTGTAGATGTCGAAATTGAGTTAGGACCGTTGTCGGGTGTTGAACCCATGTTATTGAGCATGGCTTTTGAAAGGCTGGTCGCGGAAGAAGGAACGGGAGAAATTGAGTTGATCTTGCGCGAAGTTGCTTTGCAGGTAATTTGCGAGGATTGCCAACGTCAATGCACGATCAGCGATTTCAATTTTGTTTGTCTGCATTGCCAGAGTAATAAACTAAAAATAACCCAAGGTGACTGCGTGCGGCTGATGAGCGTGAATCTAACGCCGATCGAATTATGCGAAGGGAGTGTGCAATGCAATTAGAAAACAAGCGAATAATTGTTCGGCGCGATATCATGGCCGATGCAAAAGCCGATGCTGCAGTCGAACGTCAGCGATTGTTGGAACGCGGCACGCTCGTTGTGAATCTAGTTTCTTCGCCGGGAGCAGGAAAAACGGCGCTCCTGCAGGCGACAGCGCGGCATTGGCACGGCAAACATTCGATGGCTGTCTTGGTGGGGGATTTGGAAACCGACCGAGATGCCCAGAGGTTGTCGCCGTATGTTCCGGTCGCTCAACTAACGACGGGCGGGGCTTGTCATTTGGAGTTGCCGCTCGTCCGGCGCGGGTTGATGGCACTGGGCGATCCTCAAGTTGATTTTTTGTTTATCGAAAATGTGGGAAATCTTGTATGTCCGGCCTCGCATGATTTGGGCGAGCATTTGAGAGTTGTCATGTTGAGCGTGACCGATGGCGACGATAAACCTGGCAAGTATCCGAAAATGTTTCGCACCAGTCACGCGGTAGTGATTAGCAAAATTGACCTGCTGCCCTATGTCCCTTTTCAAGTAGTAAACGCAGTACGGGACGCATTGATTGTCCAGCCAGCTCTTACCTCCATTCAATTAAGCTCTCAAACTGGTGCGGGAATCGATGAGTGGTGTCGGTTTCTCGAAAATGCTCGTGATCGATTGGTCTTGCAACGAGAATGCACGAGCGTGGTATGAGCGCATCCGTGACAACTGATTTGATTGTCGCCCAGCGAGTCTTGCTGCGCGGGTATGTTCAGGGAGTCGGTTATCGCCCTGCCCTCGCTCGCACGGCCAGCCAGCTAGGTCTAATGGGCTGGGTTCGCAATACATGCGATGGTGTCGAAGTTCACGTCGAAGGACCATTTCGCCAAGTTCAACAATTTGTGGAACATTGCGATCAGAAGTGCCCATCGCGTGGTGTGGTGGAGTCAAAAGACATTCGCCAAGTCGACGTTCAGAGCTACACAACTTTCTCTATTGATATTGGATCGCAGCATGCGGCGTTGTCGACCAGCGTTCCCACAGATTTGGTTGTGTGTCGTCAATGCGTGGATGAGGTATCCGATCCAACGAATCGACGATACGGTTATTTGCTAACCAGTTGCGATCAGTGCGGCCCGCGT
>JANMNK010001043.1:0-1625 GCA_031373875.1 Pirellulaceae bacterium
GTTTCCAACTAAATTCACAATGATTTGCCGCAATCGCACGGGATCGCTAACCAGCATTTCTGGAACGTCTCTGGTGATGTGGTAAGCCAACTCGAGGCCTTTGCTGTGTGCGCGCAGCGCGAGAGATTTGGCTGCGTCTCCAATGACATCCCAAATTGAAAAGTCCACATGCTCCAATTTTAATTTGCCAGCTTCGAATTTTGAAAAGTCAAGAATCTCGTTGATGATCGCCAGCAGTGACTCACCCGATTCGAGCACCATCGTTAGATACTCGCGCTGCATCGTGGGCAATTCTGTACCCAGCACAAGTTCCGTCATTCCGATGATCGCGTTCATCGGCGTTCTTATCTCATGGCTCATATTGGCGAGGAAATCGCTCTTAGCTCGGCTCGTAGCTTCGGCGGCAAGCTTTGCTGCTCGAAGCGATTCTTCCAAGGTCTTACGAGGCGTGATATCGATAATCGACGCTAAAGCATAAACTCCGTCCTCTGCCTCAAGTCGACTCAGGCCAAGTTCGATCGAGACGAGACTGCTGTCCTTTCGAACGCCTTGTAAGTCGCGGCCTGCCTTGTTTTTCGCGTCAGGATTTCGAAAATAATTCGCGGTTAGTCGCGGTAGTGCACCTCGATAACTTGGTGGAACAAGAATTTCCAGTGCTTGTCCCAGCAACTCGTCACGCGAGTAGCCGAAAAGCTTTTCCGATTGTGAATTGACGAGAAGGATTTTTCCATTTTGATCAAAAATAAGCAGTGCATTGAGGGACGCTTCGACGACCATTCGGAATCGTTCGTCTGCCAACTTACGTTCGGTAATGTCGCGAGAAATACCAAAGGTCCCTACAACTTTGCCAGCCACATCACGCAACGGAAATTTAGAAGTGGAAACCCAGGTGCGTCGACCATCAGGCCACGTCTCGCGTTCTTCCTTTTCAATGACTGGATCGAGGTTTTGCATTAGCGCCTTTTCGTCGGACTGAGCGTGTTCAGCGTGTTCTTTGGTGAAAAAATCGTAGTCCGTTTTGCCGACGGCGGCTTGAGGATCGGAGATGCCGAAGCGTTTTGCGAGCGCTTTACTGATGCGTAGAAAGCGACTTTCCGAGTCCTTGAAATAAATGCTATCGGGGAGATTCTCCATCAGCGTGTGTAACAAGAAGCGCTCGTGACGCAATTCCTCTTCGATACGTTTGCTTTCGGTAATGTCTTTTGCAATTCCAAGAAAACCGGTCAAGTTTCCAGAGGAGTCCTTTAGCGCCGTCACAACCAAATTTACTTTTACATGGCTGCCGTCTTTCCGAACATACGTCCATTCGCGTTCTTCGAACCTCCCTTGCCTTGCGTATTCAACAAAGACGTCGAACCCTTGAATTGGTCGATTGAATTCGCGACTCAATTGCTCCCCGTGTTCTCTCACCTCGGATTCCAAATGGATCACTGCAGGCGATTGAACGCCAACCATTTCGTCCGCTCGATATTGCAGCATGCGCTCTGCACCAGAATTGAAAACCGTGATCATCCCTGAACTGTCGTTAGCAATGATGGAGATTTGGGTAGCAGAATCCAAAACAACCTGAAAACGACTTGTAAGATTTGAATAGGCTGCCTGAGCGCGAATCCTCGATTGTTCGG
>JANMNK010001052.1:0-2169 GCA_031373875.1 Pirellulaceae bacterium
CGATTGGGCCAAGGTACGTGTGAGCGCGGTTTGAACCCATGAATCGATCTTCCCATTGAACCACCATGCCCAAGTGTTGATTGTTCAGCAACAGAACTTTGACCGGCAGCTTCTCGCAAAAACAGGTTGCCAACTCTTGGATATTCATTTGGAAACTGCCATCGCCGTCGATGTCGATAACTAATGCATTCGGATGGGCAGCTTGAACTCCCATCGCCGATGGCAAACCAAATCCCATTGTGCCAAGTCCGGAACTGCTCATCCACTGACGAGGCTTGCGAAATTTAAAAAACTGAGCTGCCCACATTTGATGCTGCCCAACACCCACACTGACGTAAGTATCGCGATCGGACGTCAGTTCCGACAAAGTTCGAATGGCATGTTGTTGCAGGATGCCATCGAAGTTTTGATCGTAGCTAAACGGAAACTTTTCTTTGTACTTAGCACACTGTGCTGCCCAGCCTTGGATGTCTTCTGGTGCTTCGACGATTTTGTTTAGCTCGCCGAGTGCGTATTTGACGTCGCTCCAAACCGAAATGTGGGCGACTTTATTCTTGTTAAGTTCCGAAGGATCGACATCGATGTGCGCGATCCTGGCATGCTTGGCAAAGGACTCAACTCGGCCTGTCACGCGATCGTCAAAACGGACACCCAAAGCAATCAACAAATCGCAATCGCGAATTGCATAGTTGGCATAGGCGCTACCGTGCATACCCAGCATGTCCATGGACAGCGGCGCATCGCCGGGATAAGCCCCCAGTCCCATGACAGTCATCGTTACGGGAATGCCAGTCTTCTTTACCAGCTCTCGCAATTCGTTCGATGCATCTCCGGTGATCACTCCACCACCTGCGTAAATGACTGGCCGTTTGGCGTGACGAATCGCTGCAGCAATTTGACGGATCTGTTCCGGTTTTGATCGAGGCGTATCAACCCGATAACCCGGTAGGTTCATTGGAACATTCCAGTCCACTTCGCAACTATCCAATTGAACGTCTTTCGGCATATCGATCAGGACGGGTCCGGGACGGCCGGTCGTCGCAATATGAAAAGCCTCTTTCATGATGCGGGGCAAGTCTTCGACATGCGTAACCAAATAATGATGCTTGGTGATGCCGCGGCAAATTTCGACCATCGGCGTTTCTTGAAAAGCGTCGGTTCCGATGACCTTGGTTGGCACTTGTCCTGTGATTGCCAGCAATGGAACGCTATCCATCTTTGCATCGGCAATCGAAGTAACCAAATTGGTCGCTCCTGGACCGCTGGTTGCCATGACGACACCGATCTTGCCGGTCGATCGCGCGTAACCTTGAGCCGCAAACGCCCCGCCTTGTTCATGGCGTGGCAGGATTGTCCGCAGTTTATTTGAGTAGCGAGTAAGCGACTGGTGCATAGGCATACTGCAACCGCCGGGATATGCAAAAATGACATCCACGCCGTGGTCTACCAGGGATTGGACGAGGATATCGGCTCCGGTCATGACGTTGGTGGTATGGCTGACCTTGGTCGATGTCATGGATGAACGCTCCTCAAACAACTCGAATTGACTGAAACGAAAAAGGCTCTGATTTGGCCGGCTGGAATTCTTTCGACCAACCTATGATACCGCTCTTTACTCAAAATACGAGCGATTGGGTTATCCGAAGCACAACCGAGCCAGCTCAATTCTAAGCATTTAGCACCAAGACACTGTAAACAGAAATTACGTTCGGCTGTAAAAGCGTTTGTTAAAATCAACTACACAAGCTCACGGGCAGAGTGGCTTGCAAAGCCACCCTGTTTAGGGCAACTAAAATCGCCGTACTTGTTGATGCAAAAAGTCAATAACCAATCTTTTCATCCCAGAGAAGTTGATTCGCGGATTGACTTGCATTACACCCACTGATAAACCCGATCATTGGGTGCATCAAATTGGTTTAAGCTTGAAACCACGTTTTCGGAAATGCTGGCAAAAGAATGCTTGCAAAAGTAAGGTGGGACCGTGAAAGACATCGCAGTAATTTTGCCAGCAGCGGGAAAGAGCACGCGCTTTGGCGATATGTTTCAAAGCAAAGTTTACGTACTTCTGAATAATCGGGCCGTTTGGCTTCACGCTGCCGATGCATTCCTCGACCACCCCCGAGTTTCGCAAGTCATTGTTGTGGTCGATCCCGAAGAACGTCAAACGTT
>JANMNK010001071.1:0-2791 GCA_031373875.1 Pirellulaceae bacterium
GCTTGATTTCTATTCGATCCAACAAGGCTCTCCGTTGATGCGAAAAGAATTCTTTGACGCATTGGAGCAGCCCGATAATCAAGCTCTTTTTCGAGACTCAAATTATCTTGCATCCTTCGGATTTCTTAAGCAGCAAGTATACGATAAAAATCCCGACGGCTATCCAGTTGGATTGGTCGCGAATGCTGCGATTGAAGTAAATTGCGCTCTGTGTCACACATCTCGTTTGGTTCACAACAACATCGAATATCGCATCGATGGTAGTCAAGCAGTTGCGGATGCGCATGCATGGCTTGATGCTTTGGCGAAATCGTTGGAATTAACGGTTGCCGATGCTCCGACTTTGGAAAGCTTAAGAGAACGCTTACCGACCGAGTTGGTGACATTCGACCAACAAAAAAGATTTGGAAGGTTTGCAAAACGTATCTTCGCTAAAGATAGTGCAAATGTTTCTCAAGTCTACCCGTTGGTTTACACGTTGAATCGCGATTACGATAGACGCCAACGGTACAACGACAACAATCATTTCGGAAAGCAACTGACCGCAACCGAGCGGGCGACCGCACGTTACGAGCAGTACGGCTTTGGAAGGCTTGATGCGCTTGGAGCAATTTTAAATCAAGCGTGCGCCGAAGATTTGTCCATTGCAGAAAACGCTGGGCCCGCTGACGCTCCGGTCAATTATCCAGCTATATGGGATGCACCACAGCACGATCACGTGCAATGGAATGGTGCGGTTGATAATAAAAAGCGATTGGGGCCATTGGGCCGAAACGCAGGACAAGTTATCGGTGTCTTTGGATTGCTCGAAACCGATGGGGATGAGTTCATTGGTTACGATTCTTCGATTCGGTTTAAAGAATTGGCAAAGGCCGAAGAACTCATCACCACTCTTTGGTCGCCGAAATGGCCCACAGAATTTGGAATTGATCAGTCTCTCGTCGGCCGCGGGAAACAAGTGTATGAAGCGAATTGTGCTGATTGCCATGCCATCATGGATCGAACGGCCGCCAATCGAAACCCTCGCGACGTACTTGTGTCCATAAACGGAAGTTGGAACGGATTTCCAGAACTGGGCACTGACCCACGCACCGCTTCGAATTTTCTGCGGCGGCAAGCAAAGGTCGGTGTGCTTGCTGGCCGTTTCAAAGGCGCTCCCTTCGGTCCTCGTTTTCCGCAAGATCCAGACACACTTGTACCCGCGCGTGAAATTCTTAGCCATGTTGTAGCTCGAAGCATAGTACGTTCGTTCGTTCCTTGGCGGGAAGAGTTGACTCTCGACTCCGAAGGAAACGCATTGGAAATGTTCTTGGCCGAAGAAGACCCTACTTCGACATTGATGGTCTATAAAGCGAGACCACTTAACGGCGTTTGGAGTACTGCACCATACTTACACAATGGATCTGTGCTCAACATGGTCGAGCTATTAACGCCGTCGAGGAGAAAGGCAACTTTCAAAACCGGCACAGTCGAATACGATCCATTGACAATGGGATTCAAAGACGAAGGATCATTCATCTTCGATACAACCGTCCCTGGCAATTCCAACTCCGGGCACGTCTATGGAGCAAGTCTTTCCGACGATGATAAGAAGGCGATTTTCGAATACATCAAGACTCTGTAGATCATCCTACGCAAAGACTTTCAAGCCAACTTCGTTATCACGACATTTAACTCCAGGAGCTCAAAAAATGGAACTGGAAATTGTTCCCGAAAATGAAGCCGCTCAAATTGAGCATATTGTTGACCTGACAGCGAAACAAATGCAAAAACGATATGTCAGTCCAGTAAAAACTTTGCGCGGAGTACATCCCAAAGATCATGGATGTGTCGAAGCAAGTTTCCGAATCAACTCCGATATCGCGGATGAATTGCGAATCGGTTTGTTTGGTAATGTTGGTGCCGAATTTAAAACGATCGTTCGTTTTTCGAATGCTGCTACGTTGGTGTTGCCCGATTCAACCGAGGAAAATGGCAAGCCTATTCATGGTAGTCGTGGAATGGCGATCAAAGTGATGGGCGTGCCCAACCCAGATTGCGAAGGTTCGACTGTAACTCAAGATTTCCTCATGGTGAATCATCCCGTTTTCGCTTTCGCAAACGTAGAAGATTACGAGGTCCTTAGCCAAGTCATTTTGGAAGACAACGAGAGCCCAAACAGGTTTTTCGCAATACAAGCCAGCAAGCAGGGTAACGTTGCGGCGCGTGCAGCAGAGACGTTAAAGATCGTCGGGCGCATTCGTAATGCTTCGTTTCAAGCTCCTCCAATTCACCCTGCTCAAAATCGCTACTTCAGTGGAGCACCTTTTGCGTATGGTCCGAATCATGTCATGAAATTCAGCGCGAATCACCGAGAACAGCCAGCCCAATTACCGGACATCGTTGATCCGGGATATTTACGCCAAAACTTGATTAAGCGGCTCGATCCACTAACTGGTGCTGAGGCAATTGTATTCGATTTTGCCGTTCAAGTCCGCGAAGCGACATCGTTGAACGTGCCGGAAGACATCGAAAACGCTTCACACGAATGGAACGAAGCCGATTTTCCTTTCGTGAATGTCGCGACCATTACAATTCCTCCGCAAAACTTTGACACGATCGAAGCCAGGCAACGATGCGAAGAAGCATTCCTGACCCCGTGGAACACGTTGTTGGCACACCGTCCGTTGGGCGGCATTAATCGCCTGCGACAGAAAGTTTACGAGACGTCCATGAGAAGTAAAAGTTACTATTCTTGTTGCCGGATCTAAGCTATAACTTCCGGTATGACTTAATGCCACCAAGCGGAAAG
>JANMNK010001074.1:0-5083 GCA_031373875.1 Pirellulaceae bacterium
GGGGGCAAGCCCCGAGCGGACGATAAGCAACAGTCAGAGAATAAGAACGGACCGAGGAAAAGAAGGACCAAAGAAGAAAACCGGGCCGACGAGAGCCGGAGTGCTTGGAGCTTGTTTCTGACACTTTCAGTTTGGGCGTACAAGGCGGCCGTTGCCGCTAACAGGCTTTCTCGGATGTCGGAATTCATTGACCACAAATTTTACTGGTGCCTCAGGAAGAATCGCCAACACAGATTGCCGAAAAAAAGATCAGAAATCCTGTTCGATAACGTTGGAAAGTTCCAGGCAGATTGTAAATCGTCCTGCTTCAATCACCATTTGCATTTAGTTGGTCACGAACCCGAGCAAGTCGAATGCGAAGCTCTTTCATGACTACCTCGTCAATCTCGGTCGTTTTGTCGAGCAACGTGGTTGCTTCGTACAGTACTCTTGATGCAGGCTCTCGCTGACCGATTGCGATGTACAGCTCGGCAATATCGAGCATCCAGACCGAGAAATCTTTTGGATTTATCAATGAATTTTTCGTGGACGCGATGAGGTTGCGCAACTGATCGGTCGCTTGTTGCAGATCGCGTTGGGCTTCATCGGGTTTGTTCATTTGCTGAAATAGTTTGGCCCGACGCAGAATGCAGATAGCGATCCGATCGCGGTAGTCGCGAATCAGCGGATATCGGTTGGCGATGGCCGTAGTCAATTCTAAGGACTTGGTGATGTCCGATAAGGTCTCTTCAAACTTACCATCGGATTGATATAGGAATGATCGGTCGTAATATGCCCACGCCAAACTCGATTGATATCGGGCCGTGTCGGGGCTCTCCGCCGCAGCTTGCCTAAGTAATTCGACCGCGCGATTTGCATATTCTAGCGCGCTCGATCGGTCGGCACCTGGCCCAATTTCTTCATTCAGCAAGCTTGCAAAAGAACGGAAACTGGCTCCCGCGTTAAATCGTGACCCTATATCGTTCGGTGATGCAAGTAACCGCCGCTCCAGGATAGGGACCGCTTGAGCAAACTCGGCGACCGCTTCTTTCCGTCGACCGACGCTCTGAAACGCCTCGGCGCGGATAATTCTTAAGTTCCCCATGACCGATTCGAGGGCTCGTAGCTCTTCGTCGCTAGTTCGTGTCAGCAGAGGGGCAAGCACATCGATGCCCTTGGTTGACGTTTCGATACAAGATGAAAAACGACTCGCTTCGAAATCAACGGCCGCCAGTTCTTCGAAAACGCTTGCCAATCGGAGACGGGATTCGTCGCGATTTTGTATGCGAACCAATGACGTGAAAAGCTCGGCGGCAGTGGTCAAATGTTTTTGTGACTCTTGTTTCTGTGCCAACTGGTAATACAACTTACCCACCATCGCATGCGACTCAGCTCGCAAGGAAAGTGTTGTTTCGGTGTTGTCTTGCAGATTCGAGAGGGCTAGGAAGTTTTGTAAGATGGACTCTATATACGCTCTTTCCGAGTCCTTCAAGTTTTCATTCTCGGCGAAACGGCGAACAACAACGTCGCTGGCCATATCGCGTAGAGCGCGCATCGCCAACTCATTTGCTAGTCCGACATTCCCAAGAGCTACGGCCAACTGCTGGTTGCCTTTTGCGAGTTCCCGATTTTTGTTGCTGACCACTGTAGAGGCTACGATACCCGCGATGCTGAGTACGATAGTTGAAGCAATCGTCGCGCCGGTTACGAGCGGGTGTTTTCTCGCCGTGCGCGTCAACCGGATCCACCAAGGATCACGCATGACGCTGACCGATTCGCCAGCCAGATACCGGTCTATATCGGCAGCTAAATCCAGCGGGGAAGCATACCGTCGTTCTGGCTCAATGCTCAACGCTTTCTCGCAGATCGCACGTAGTGGCGTTGGGACGGAGCTGGACAAGTATCGAGTCAAAGTTGTATCGGATCGCTTGACCAATTCGAGATAAGTACTCCAGCCAACGAGCTCAATGGGTGATTTACCATCAAGCAAAAAGAATAGAGTAGCACCTAGTGAGTAGATATCGCTCGGCTTGCCAATACCGTCGCTGCGTCCCAGTAGTTGTTCGGGGCTGGCATAAGCGGGGGTTCCGAGTACTCGTCCCGGCATCGTCAATAGCGGGCTGTTGGTCGGCAGACAATCGGGAGAGCTCACGTCCGTTGAGGCGCTAGCTGAGTCGACTTTTCTTTCGTTCACGGCTGCGGATTCGATGTTCAGCTCTTTCGCTATGCCCCAATCCAGCAGCAGCGTCTCTCCGTACGGTCCAAGCAAAATGTTGGATGGTTTGATATCGCGATGGACAATGTTTCTGCCATGAGCAAACGCCACGATGTTGCACACAGTCACAAACGATTGAAGAAAATATCGCAATTCATCGCCGGTGAAATACGCGGCGTTTGCGTGCTCGCCGCAATTTGCCAATCGGTTCTCCACAGCTTTCTGGAGTGTCATTCCATCCACAAATCGCATTACGTAACAAGGTTCGCCAGCGGTAGTTGTGTCCAAAGCATGAATGGGAACGATGCCAGGATGATCCAGTTGTCCGGTAATGCGAGCTTCGAGTTCAAAGCGAGCAATTTGTTGATTGGACATGCCTTGCAGACGAGGGAACTTGATGGCAACCCGCCGATTCAGGACTTGGTCGTGAGCAAGGTAGACTTGGCCAAGGCCGCCGACCGCATGGCAGCCTTGTAGGCTATAGCGATTGATTAGTTGTAAATCCTGAGGAGGCGAATAGAGCGAGCCGGCTAACAGTCCGGCGGTAGATTTTTCTTTTAAGTCAAATCCGAAACCCGATTCAAAGGCTAGGAGTGCGGTGATTTGGCGCTCAACTTCCTCGAGCAACTCCGGATGGTCAATACATAACTCTTCCGCCGACAGGTTCACTCCCAGTTCGCGTTGCTCTTCCCATCGGTCCAGTAAGTCATCTATCACACTCATCAGCGATTATGGCTCCAGTAATTTTTCATAGAGCTCCAAACGAGCGGACTTCCACTTTCGCCGCAGGGTACGTTCCGACGAGCCCGTTATCAATGCGGCGTCGCCGAGAGACAGGCCTTGGTACCAAAGCAAATCGAACAAAGTTTTTGTTTCTTCGTTCAGCCCTTCTACGTACTCGTGAAACTCGGTCCACCGGCCAAGACTGGCTGGTTCGTTTGTTTCGTCCGCGTGGGCATCGACCGGTGATTGATGGCCGTCCGGATTTATTATAGCCGACTGGGCCATATTCGCTCCCATGCCTCGAGGTCCAAAGTGCTTTCGTGACATATCGATCAGTTCGCGGCGGATGATGGCGGACGCTAATCGATAATAATCGAGTGGCGTTGCTGGATGATGTCGCTCGAAAGCTTTCCACAATCGAATCATCGCATTCTGAAGCAAATCATCTGTTTGTTCAAAACGTTTGACGCTTGGAATATTGCCGCCAATCTTTTTGGCCAGCATCCTCAATCGGTCCATCGTGACGTCGAACAATTGCTGGACCGACGATTCGTCTCCCGATCGAATTCGATCTAGAATAGACTGAATGGCGGCGGTCGAATTCGGGTCGATGGGAAGATGAGGATCCACGTGTAGGTTCAAGCTTCGACGAAAGGTTGCGAAAAAATACGAACAACAACTTTGACGGATTAGGTGTATTCGGGTGACGCGACGCGAAATGGACGAAACGCCATTATATCCACAAGTCGTTGCCATCGACGAAATGGTTTCGACGGCAAGCGGAGAATATTCGGGTCACTCGTAGGAAGGGCCAGCGAGAAAGAGCAAGATGAGTTTCAGAGCAGTGTTTCGTGCGAATATTGATACATCGGCAAAGCGGATCATCGGGCTTGGTGCGTTACAAACAGGAGGCATCATTTTTGTCTTTTCAATGCGGGACTTGCCATTAAGATGCCCCCAGTTGTTTGAGCTGTACGCGATGTGGCATCGCTTAGCTTTTCGAGTAAGCTGCTGGATTCCGATATCTCCAAACTGCAAGGAAGCCATCTTTCTAGTATGCGATGGCAATGGATGCATCGCTTTGCTTAACAAGAGCCTGGAGTTCGAGTGCTTGTAGTGCAGCTATTCAACAAACTGCAAAGGCTGGTCTGTTCAATGTCACCGGATCGTAATGTTCTTGTGGATGGCAGTGTCGATTCAAACATTCAAATTTATCGAAATAAAGATTTCCGCAGTTCTGCAGCGTCGAAAAACGAGCTGTTCATGGACTGACCTGGCGTGCAAATTCTATATTGCCGAAAATAACTCTATGCGGATCGGTTGCATTTTGTCAGAATTGGACTGCACTGGTTTTTGTGCGCATATGTCCAATCGGCGTGAGTTCGGAAACACACTCGCAGCACAAGCCAGGGCTAACTATTTTCGCTAAGTTTTCTTACTCGATAGAACAGAATCTTCGTGCCTTATTTGTGGATGCTAATCGGTTCGGTTTTCTTTGCAGCCATGGGCTTATTCACGGAATCGCTGGGTGACGAATATTCATTTACTTGGCTTGCGGTTATTCGTAGCGTATTGGCTCTCGTGTTTGCCGTGGCGTTGGCCAAATCGGCGGGCGTCAAACTGGTTTACTTCCGGCCGCGGACGCTGTGGATGCGTAGCTTGGCAGGCAGTTGCGCGATGCTGTGCACGTTCTATGCAATGACACATTATGACGTGGCCGTCGTGTTGTCCTTGACAAGCACATTTCCGATTTGGATCGCAGTCCTCGGCTGGCCGTTGCTCGGACAACTGCCTTCGCGAGAGACGTGGATCGCATTGGCGATTAGTACAACGGGCATGTTCTTGGTCTATTCAGCCGCGACGGGCGATCATCAATCGTTACAAGCGAATTCGCATTATGTACCTCAGTTGGCCATTCCGATCGCGGCACTCGCGGCCATGTTCAGTGGCATCGCACTCATTGGGCTTCATAAGGTCAAGGAAGTGGACGCGCGGGCCGTCGTCACGCACTTTTCGGCGGTCTCGACCGTGATCACGTTTATGGCATGGCTCGTCGTTCCCAATAACTTGGTATTTCAGCCAACAAACCAAAGTAGTCTTTGGCGATTGCTTGGCGTTGGATTGACAGCTACTTTCGGTCAACTATTTCTAACGAAAGCTTTTGCC
>JANMNK010001080.1:0-1916 GCA_031373875.1 Pirellulaceae bacterium
CCGTGCTTCCTACTTCGGCCACAATTTCCCGCTTATTGGTTTCCAAAAGGTGTTGTGGCATCGGCGTCATTATTCCTGCAACCTTGATGCCGGGCACGCGAATGTTGTCGATGCGGCGTGCAAACGGTGTCAAGCGAATCGCCTGATGCGAAATCCCACGATGATAGGAGTCTTGTCCTCTAGAATTGACTAATGATTCGAACGCGACGTTAAACTCCGAGAGTTCCCCGGCCTCAGCAGCGTTCAGGAAGAATAGATCTAGTCGACTTACCACGTCGCCCTCGTCAGCGTAAATCGCTGAAAGCGGCATGACTAGGTTTGAATGTCCAAACATCGCTACCGCCGCGAAAAATTTGATGAAAATGTAACATCGTACAGTCATCGTAACATTCCCAAATTTAGGTAAACTGAACCAGTCATGCCACCTGCGAAAGGCATATCTATTAAGTCTAAGACAAGCCGAGTCAATATACTGGACATTCTAAATCAGTAGGGAAAATCGACCGAAGCCAGTGGCCAGCATCGTCCTGCCCTTTGACACAAACATAGGCATTGCTTTCCAACTTACAACTGCAACCAAACCGCTTGGCACATTCAAATTGCCCAGTCTCTGCTACTGCAGTATCTGTGCCTTCTGTGTATTCCCAAGCATACCCAACTGCAGGCGGAGTGTATCCGGAGAATTGCGGCCAGCCATTGATATGACAAAGCCATATTCCCAAAAATTGCTGGCAGGAAACCGGACACGCCACGCCATTTGGTTCTGGAAAAAAATTAGAACACCATTTTTGTTCAGTCTGTCCTTCATCAATACAATTGAAATCATTTATTAAGATAACCTGTCCAAAGGAAATCCTAGCTGCGCATGTGGAAAGAAGAAAACTCAACAAAAGAACAATAGAATTGCGGACCATACTATTTCTCCAAAAACTAAAGTACCAAATTTCTCTTTCTACTCTCTTTCAAAGCGAAATTTTGCTGTGGAAAGCAAATCTGCTTTTTGAGAAGAAACACCAAACTCTCCGACCCCATCCGAAAATTTCTCAATTTGTCTATCGTCCGTCGCGATTTCAATCATGGCTTTTGTGTCCGACAGACGTCCGAACTTCACAGATATTTTTTCGATTTGGACCTCTCGATCACCTTCTTTCCAAATCATCGAAAATTTTAATGCGGCATCTGGAGACGGATCAGCAAGCAAGGGGCAATCGAGAACCATTTTGCACCGCCAAGCATCGGACTTCCTTTTGAACACCAGCAGTGGTGGAAAAATCCGGGACTGGCCCTCTCGATACGCTGAAAGCTTTATTGCAGTTTCGCGCCATTCACTGTCATCCGTATAGCGAAATGGAATATGCAGGATTATGTTCTCTGATTCGGCAACCGAGTTGGGTTCCGCCGATATCTCCAACAACGCCTTCCATTGGCTGCGGTTCTCTTGGTTCAATGCGAATTGGGCCAAACGGATGTTTTTCGAAGACGTCTCTAGTTTTATTTTCGCGGAATCGATTTCGGCAACTTCATCGCTCTGGATAAACGGGATATCGATTGAGTCTTTGTCGATCGAATCTTCTATTAAGAATCGCGTGAACTTCGGAGTCAGGGGCCGAATTCCGCTCGTAGAAAATAGAAATCGACAAAGCTCGATTACCTTTCCATCGGACTCGGCAAGAATTTTTAGTCGGCGGACAGAGTCGCCTTCCGAAGGAGTCAGTTTGATGGAAATTGGAATTCGAGCGCCCGGATCGATCGAAGTTTCAATGGTTTTTGCCAACATGCAGCCGCAACTGGTTTCCGATGAGACGTTCGTAACAGGAAACTCAAGGTGGTTGATTAATTCCATGTGAAAGAAGTAATCACGCCCCATTGTCAAACGAGGAAGTTCCGCGACAACCTCGTTATTTTCAGCTTTTGCA
>JANMNK010001081.1:0-6473 GCA_031373875.1 Pirellulaceae bacterium
TCTCCAGCCATCAGCACGACTTTTTTGCCTTTGCCCGGACCTTCGCCGCCTTTGAGCTCAATCCAAGGCATGACTTCATTGCGAAGCGCACGAGCCCAAACATTTCGGAATCGCGTGGGATTGCCATGATCCTGGAGAACGATTGGACCTGTTGGCGGATGAGGAACGTAGGGAGCTATTTGTTGGTGGGCCATCGGGCCGATGAACTCACGAGCGTGATGAACTAACACGCCGTTGTGAAACACGGTGGCGCGAGCGGGCTTGGTCAGTTTGTCACCTTCGAAACGTGGAGCTTCGAAAATAATGTCGTAAGTCTGCCATTGGCCGGGCCCGCGATTCACGTCGACTTGAGGAGGGAATTGTCCGTAGATCGATGCCGCTTGACCGTCGGCATACGTGTCGTTGTCAAAGGAATCGAGGACTTGGATTTCGTAGCGGCCCATGATGATCACGCCGCTGTTGCCGCGTCCTTGACTATCCCCTTTGACTTCGGTCGGTGTCGCCCATTCGATATGCAATTGCATGTCGCCAAACTGATCGACGGTTTCGGTCGTGCCACTGGTCACTTCCATGTAGCCGTCTTCGATTTTCCAAGGTGACGGCTTGTCCGATCCAGACAATTTCCAGTGGGATAGATCTTTGCCGTCAAAGAGCACAACGGCATCCGATGGCGGCTGGCCTAATTCCGCACCTGGCGCGATTTTTGGTGGGCGTGGACGATATCGATCATGCACACGCCACGGTTGTCCCGGCAGTTGCGGAGTATCGGTATACCCCTTGCCCTCACGCGGTGGCTGTTGTGCTTGGCTGATCGATGATGCAAAACAGAAGCCTGCCAGCAACGCGATCGCCATTGCAGCTATTCGACGGAAACCCGCAAGTGGGTTCAAGGATACAAGTTTCGATGATACGGGGTGCATCGTGAAGTAACTCCTAAGTTCTTGGGAAGGGCACGCATGAGGTAGGGATGTCGCAGGGACACCTGGATTCTCGAATCGGCTTATTGTAGTCAGACAACCCGAAATTCTCCAATTGGACGAGTTGTGTAAAAGGAAACGCTGGGCTGGAGAATGAACCTATATTCCTAACCACTCACCTCCAGCCTGTTATGCAGTAGTGCCAATCGAAATGAGAATTCACCATTTTGCCTTTTTCGGATTCTCGGAATCTCGCACAATTCCTCAGCGGGAAATCGGTTTTTTCGGCGGAATTGGACGGTGTGACTACGAAACCTCGCTTTGCCGAATTTTTTAGGGAAACATATCTGCTGGTGAGATGTTTCGAATCGGCCATTTGCCGAGTTCGTCTAACTCAAATTCGCGCAGCGCATTTTGCTTTGGTTCAATCGCTGTTGGCAGCAGGCCTGGTAACGGATTTTGAGTTGGCGAGTACCACCGGCGAAGATGGCTGGGCCTATGTTACCGATCCGACAGGTGTGACGCATCGTTATCGAGTCGTACCGTGGTACGACAATCAAAGTCGCTTGTCGTACTACACAGCAACATTATCTGCGGGGTCAGGGACGGAATTGACGATGAGGGCCTGGATCGATCGTTACATAATCGATCCAGTCGATGGCGCGGTTGCAGGTTTCGATGACATGATTACCGGTGGGCTTACAACGTGGTTGCGCGAGAAATGGTTTGGGGAAATCGCAACCCACAACCATGAAGGGGTCGCTTTCGGCGTCGGCCAATGGGCTGGTGTCGTTTACAACGTCGTCAACATCGGGTTGCTCGCCAAGACCGGAATAGTGTTTGCTGCCAAAAATCCTCCAGCTTTGAGAGCGTTACCCACTAGCGCATGGTCGACACTTTCGGCCGCAACGAAGAACTTCGTCTGCTTCATTCGGCAAGGTTGCTTTGTTGAGGGCACGTTGGTAACCGTGTGCGAATCGCCAGCACTTGAAGAGCTCGCCCGTGTGTCTTGGTTCCAATCTTTGGCACCGGGCACTTCGAACGGCGATTGGTCATTCGGTTCCAGTTCGGTAACTGCTGTACTCGACGAACGAGCTGTCCTTCAAATTCCGATCGAGCAAGTCCCGCTCGGCGTTCGCGTGCCGACCAAGAATCCGAAGCCTTGGGAATACGATTCTAGCTTGCCTGAACCGGTGCAAGAGACTTGGGCGAAGTTGTCGGCTATGGTTGTTCGCGAAGATGGAGCGGTTGTCGATATGGAACTGATTCGACCTCGGTCATGG
Organism: Pirellulaceae bacterium; assembly: GCA_031373875.1. Classification (GTDB taxonomy): domain Bacteria; phylum Planctomycetota; class Planctomycetia; order Pirellulales; family Pirellulaceae; genus JANMGV01. Next base: position 2,201 of record JANMNK010001081.1, read on the forward strand.
GTCGACGCGAATCGATTCGAAGTCGGCGCAGAAATGCAAGTCAGTTTGCCCGAACTTCAAGTTGCTGGTCGGGTCACGATTACCGCTATCGACGATTGTCCTGAAATCCTTGACGGCGACGGCAGTGTTGTCACCGGTAGGTTCATCACGCGCGAAGTCTCCGCGATTGCCCGCGTAGAAATTCTCGGTCCAAAGGGAATAATTGAGACGCTGGAAGGAACGCCCGTCCATCCGATTTGGTCGGTCGATCGTGGCGACTGGGTGTCGCTTGGTGAAATTGTTCCTGGCGATCAACTCGCAACGCCAAACGGCCCAGCAACGGTCTTAGCCAACCACATCCTCAACCAACCCACCACCGTCTACAATATCGAAGTCCACGGCGAGCACGTCTACGAAGTGGGTGAACTGGGCGTGCTGGTGCATAACTCTACACCATGTACGACAAACGTTGCCGCATACCTTGGGTCCGGAAACTATCCGATCGCGACGAGGCAAATTAACACAACCGTTGAAGCGACCATTGAAGCGGTTAGCAGAATAAGCCAAACGATAAAAGGAACGATTACCGCTAACAAGAGCGATGCGCTTGCTCTAGCGAAGAAGGTCGCCGAAGCCAACGGCATCAAAAATCCAAACTTGTATACAGAGGTACACCATGGCGGACTATGGCACGTACACATCAAAGAACTTCGAGATTGGCATTTTTGGTATCATTAGTAATATTGCCATAGTTTCGTAACTACGGCAGTAAATTGCGATCACGATATTTCCGTAGAAAATGCGTTCTTCGTCAATTCGTAATACGGGCATCAACAACTGTGGAATACACCAAAATGCTAGCCAAAGCCGTTGACGAAATTGAAGATGGAAACTCTTGGTTCGACTCAACGGATAAGGGATTTTCTCGAGAATTTTATCGCGAACTTTGTTTGCAACTCGCAGCTACCTCAGGATTTTTTTCGCTGGCGTACATTGAAAACCCTTTTGAGGATTCGAATCCGACATTGAACTGGGACGACGAGTGGAAAGAGAATATCGTGCATCAATTTTTTCTACGAAGTTGGCTCAATTGTGCACATGAATGGTTTCGAGGAGATGAATGTAGGAAAGGTCGCACAATCGTGCGCCTCTACCAAGCATGTGCAAAAACGTTGGAGATGCTGAACAAGTCCGAATGCATTTTTGATTGGGACACTCCGAGGCCTGAAAACTTTGCTGCGTTTTCGTCGCTGGGCCTCATTTTATGTTATTCGATTAGTCATGAACACGTTTGCTTTGTTCACCGAAGTTTTGAGATGGAAACGAAGAGTTGGAAAGATTGAGACCTTGTAAGGAACGCCCGTCCATCCGATTTGGTCGGTCGATCGCAACGATTGGGTGCCGCTTGGAGAACTTGTTCCTAGCGACCAACTTGCAACCCCTAATGGTCCCGCGACGGTCGTAGCCAACCACATCGGCAACGAACGCACCACCTTCTAAAAACTGGTGATATACACGTCGTAGAACTTGGGAACGCCCTAACAATCGTTGAGTCTTGTCGAAGCGTGTTTGGGGTGTAGGTGCGATTCGTTGACATAGGGGCAAAGGAATTTTGTGGAAGCTGGGTGCTTCGTGGCTAACATCTATTTCGAAAATTCGTCATCCTCAGCATCGAAACATCTCTGTAGACCCGCTATGCTGGCTCGCAGACGCTGTGAATGTGATCTTAAGCTAGGATTTTTGTACATGACGACTGTGACTGCGCATCCTGAACGAAAAATGCCGTGGGCGGTGATCATTTTTACGATCTTGTATCTTGCGCTAGGCACGGTGCTGGCGTTTCGAAGCGATAATTGGGAGTTTGTTTTTTATATTCTGGTTGTGATCGTCATTGGATTTGGCGTTCTGCGCATCGACTCGAAAATTGGACTCTCAACCGGTGTCCTTTGGTTGCTTGCCCTTTGGGGATTCCTGCATATGGCCGGTGGACTGATTCCGGTTCCGGACTCTTGGTCCCATGTGAGCGGCAAGCCGGTGTTTTATAGTTGGGACGTTATTCCAGGCTACCTTCGCTATGACCAGATCATTCATGCGTTTGGATTTGCCGTTGCCACTTGGGCGGCTTGGCAATGTTTGTCGCGCACTTTGCAAGCCCGTCGAACGCAAACGGGGATGGTCATTTTATCGATGCTGGCGGGCTTAGGCTTGGGAGCGACGAACGAAGTTGTCGAATTCTTTGCGACGCTGTTTTTGGACACCAATGTCGGTGGATATGAAAACACTGGTTGGGATTTGGTCGCGAACACCGTCGGAGCCTTAGTCGCAGGCGGGTTGATTCGGTTCTGGCCAGACCCGAGTAATCCCGCAAAATAGCAGGCATTGGTTGGCTTGCCATGAAGCTATCTTTTGTTGACGCAACCGTTTGCAGCTAGCATTCGATTTATCGAAGGCTGCTATGGACTTGCTGGCGAAAAAATCGTAACTCTCAGTTCGTGACGCGGGTACGCGTTCAGTATCACCGTCAAACATCTCGTTTTCCTAAGGAGATGAAACAGGATGTGCCACGATATGTATTGTTATCAAATGCCAAATCAGCGTTCGGGAATTGTTCCTCGAATTCGAATTGTTTGTGCAGTTCTTGTTGCTGCATCATTATTCTCGAGCGGTTGCTCGACGCCGGCTTGGTTTCACGGCCCGGGGTTCGATGGCCCTAACTCCGAATTGGGCTCTGGTCTCCGGCCTAAGGGTAAAGGGACTGTTCCAGGAACCGGACTTGACCAACGAGCTCGCGAAATCGAAGCCAACCTTGGCTTGAGCCATTAGTCCGGTCGGCTTTTCTTGCGGAATTTCACCGACCGAAGTTCAGTTTTTTCGGAATGCTATTAGGCTTTCTGGGCACCTACGGCTTCTTTCCAAGCGTGCTTTACTCCATGGTGCAATCGAGCGCCAATTTGTGTAATGACCTTCATGCACAGATAGTTCGCACCGCGTGCTGCAACTTCCGGCGAGTATCCGTTAGTGATGCCATACAGGAAAGCTCCTGCAAACATGTCACCAGCGCCGGTCAAGTCTTTAGGATCGCATTTGCAGGCGGGGACGTGTGCGTCGACGCCGCCATAATTGACAAAGGCACCATTGGGGCCGTCAGTTACAACGCTATTGGGCACAAGTTTTTTGATTTTCGCAAATGCTTCGCTGGAGCTATCGACTTTGGCGACGGCGGCTGCTTCGGGTGCATTGCAAAATAGCAAATCGCTCTGAGCCAAAGCGCCTTGAAAGGAATCGCCGAAAACTTGGGGGATGAATGCATCGGAGCATGTCAACGCGATCTTAGTACCGTTGGCTTTGGCGATCTTGATTGCTTCGCGAATCGCATGCTGGCCGGTATCGGGATTGGCGAATACGTAACCTTCGATAAACAGCCATTCGGAGTTTGCGATCCGTTTCGCATCGACATGCCGTGCCGCCAAGTGACTGGAAACAGCCAAGCAGGTGCGCATCGTTCGTTCGGCATCGGGGGTGATGATGGCAACACAGGTTCCCGTAGTCTCTCCCACGAGGACCGGATTGCCGATTTCGATTTGAAGCTCTTCGAATTCTTGCGAGTAGTGCAATCCGTATCGATCATCGCCAACGCAACCGATAAAGGCACCTTTTCCACCGAGCTGTGTTAGGCCGATGATTGAATTGGCGACGGAGCCTCCACTCACTAATCGAATGTCGTGATTTTGGTCGTGGAATCGAGTAAAGAGTTGCTCTTGTTCCGATTTCTCCACAAGCTGCATGGTACCGCGTTGGAAACCCAAGGAAGCAAACTCCGAGTCGTCGACTTCTAAGAAGATGTCAACAATGGCGTTGCCCAAACCGCATACGTGAAATTCTCGCATAGTGCCTTTTGCCTAGAAAGAAGATTGCCCAGAAAGAAGATTGCATTGAAAGAAGTTAAACCAGAACCAAGAATCGTTCGCCGAGAAATGATTTCCAATCCAATTTCGCTGTTGCGTTTGGCAACTAACGGCAAGAATTATGGTTCAAGTAAGCCTTGATGGCTAGGCTCGAAATTCCAAGCGTGACGTTCTGTCGAATTCTCCCGTGAAATTCTTGGTAAAAACCATGCAAAACGGAGCGTGGCGTGTTCGAGCGAGCCGCCTTCCCTATTCCTGCATTGCGCAACCTTCGCCGAGTTTGTTTTATTAAGAAATCTCCAAGGCGTATTTGCGACGCAAAAAAAACCTTGTCACCGTCAAAACGAAGGTCGCGATGTATTGGCTCTATGTACTTCCTTAGACTATTT
>JANMNK010001140.1:0-4078 GCA_031373875.1 Pirellulaceae bacterium
CACGTTGTTATCCGCATGTTGATTGAAGAGGAGCTGGGAAAGATGGCTCACTATCCCGGCCTGTCTGCTTTCTCTAGTATTCGACGATCAGGAAAGCGAAAATGAATCACACGAAAATTGTCTGTACGATCGGTCCGGTGACGCAAGAAAGAAATCGGCTGGTCGAGCTTGTCGAAGCGGGCATGAACGTAGCACGCTTAAACTTTTCACATGGCACGCATGAGTGGCATCGCGATCGTATCCGTCTTCTAAGGGAGATTGAGTTAGAGCGAAAATGCCCAATTGCGATCTTACAGGACCTGTGCGGTCCAAAAATGCGAATCGGCGAAGTTCCCAATGAAGGTATTGAATTGCTTTTGGGTCGAGAGTGCGTGCTGGCAATAGAGGAGTATTCGAATGCTTTGTCTATTCCAACGATTCCAGTGCCAATTCCAGGACTCATTTCGGCACTACGTCCTGGAAATGTGGTGTACTTGGACGACGCACAGATCGAACTGGAGGTCGTGGCGTGCTGCGACGACGGGGTGAGATGCTGTGTACGACATGGAGGCATTCTGGTTTCGAGAAAAGGAATCACAGTTCCTGGGGTTGCATTTCAGATCGACGCGCTCACGGAAAAAGATCTACGTGACGCCGCTTTTGGTATCGCCGAAGGTGTGGATTACATCGGAGTATCTTTTGTGCGGCTAGCGTCCGATATGCAACCTGTACGACGGTTGATTGAGGAAGCAGGTGCAGCTACGAAAATAATTGCCAAAATCGAGAAGCCTGAAGCCATTGAGAACTTGGGGAGTATTCTTTCGGCCGCAGATGGTTTGATGGTTGCTCGTGGGGACTTGGGAGTCGAGGTTCCTTTGCACCAGGTTCCTATACTCCAAAAGAGAATCATTCGCCAGGCTAACGCCATGGGGAAGCCTGTGATAACTGCCACGCAAATGTTGGAATCGATGATCAAGAGTCCTCGCCCGACTAGAGCCGAAGTCTCGGATATTGCAAATGCAGTTTTCGATGGCACCAGTGCTGTCATGCTTTCAGGCGAAACGGCAATGGGTGCTTTTCCTATTCAATCCGTGCGTATCATGGCTGCGACCGCAAAGTTTGCCGAAGACTATTTGCCATACGATCGCATGTTGCGCGAGTCCATTGCAGTCAAAGCCGAATCCCGGACTGAAGCGATTACTCACGGGATCGCGGAAATTGCCAACGATATTGGTGCTGTCGCAATAATCTGTTCGACTACGTCGGGTGCGACTGCTCGTGAATTGGCTCGGTTACGTATGGCAATGCCAATAATTGCAGCGACGCATAATGTAGCGACTTATCGACAACTTGCGATTTTGTGGGGAGTGAGACCATTGTTTGTTCCAGAAGCAACCAGCGGCGAAATGAGAGTTGCGGCCATTCTCCAAGAGTCAAAAGCACGAAACTGGATTGCGTCCGGCGAGACGGTCGCGATTGCAACCGTTCCAATCGTGGGAGTAGCTGGCGGTACCAATGGTTTTCGCATCGAGACGGTCTAAGTCAAGTATCGCCGACTTCGCTCGCAATTGAATCCGAGAATTTTGCCATTTGTGTCTAACTGACTTGTGTTCAGTTGGATCAACGAGTCAGCATCGACCCAAGAAATCAATTAGCAACTATGCTTGGAAAACTGTTACTTCCGGAAGTTCAGGATCTGATCGCAAACGGCGACGAAAAAACGCTCAGTGAAATCCTTAACCGATGGTCTCCTGCCGACGTCGTTGAACTTTTTGATGCCCTTTCGGACGAAGAGGATCTGGCAGGCATGAAAATGTTGTCTGGCCCACAGCGTGCGCGTGTGTTCGAGTGCCTGGACCGACGTTCGCAAAAGCACCTGCTTGGCGCATTGCCACCGGAATCAGTTCGATCGTTACTCAACGAGATCGCAGACGACGATCGAACTGCAATTTTAGAAGAATTCGCAGAGGCTGACCGTGATCGCCTCCTAAACCTTTTGTCTGATGAGCAGCGGGATGTTGCTGAGTCGCTGCTCAAGTATCCTGAAAACAGTGTCGGCAGATTAATGACTCCACACTTCGTCGCGGTGCTTCCACACTGGACCGTACAGCATGTCTTGGACCACATTCGTCAACATGGACAGGACAGTGAAACTTTGAATGTGGTCTATATCGTTGATCGAAATCACAAGCTGATTGACGACCTTCGAATCCGAAAAGTTCTGCTTGCGAAACCTACTCAATACTTATCGGAAATCCTCGACAACAACTTTATCACGCTCAATGTCAACGATCCAAAACGCGACGCCGTCGAAGTATTTAGGCAGTACGACCGTAGTGCTCTTCCCGTTGTCGACGAAAACGGAAAATTGTTAGGGGTTGTAACAATTGACGATGTCATCGACTTAGCAGAGGAATCTGCTACAGCGGACATGCAGAAGCTCGGTGGTCTCGAGGCATTGAATGAACCCTACGATACAACACCACTGGTTACGATGATTCGCAAACGTGCAGTATGGTTGGTAGTCTTGTTCCTGGGCGAGATGCTCACCGCAACGGCAATGGGGTTTTTTGAAGTCGAGATCGAAAAAGCTGTCGTGCTTTCATTATTCGTTCCACTAATCATATCGAGCGGAGGCAATTCCGGTTCGCAAGCGGCTACTCTTATAGTGCGAGCATTGGCGCTTGGCGAAGTAAGACTTCGAGACTGGTTCCGAGTTTTCCGTCGCGAGATGCTCTCTGGACTCGCGTTGGGATGCACGCTCGGATTAATTGGCTTTTCTCGAATCGCCCTCTGGACGACATTTACCGACATTTATGGCCCGCATTGGTTTCTAGTTGGTTTAACGGTTGGGATTTCTCTTGTTGGAATCGTTCTTTGGGGAACGATAGCTGGAGCGATGCTTCCATTCGCATTGAAGCGACTGAGGTTGGACCCTGCAACTTCGTCTGCTCCTTTGGTCGCAACCATGGTAGATGTCACTGGCCTTGTTATCTATTTTTCTGTCGCTATCTTTTTGCTTCGTGGCACACTGCTTTGAGCTACAACAAAATTAAGGCGAAGAATTTCCACGAAAAGTCGTGAGTTCAATGCTTCGACCGACTTTGTCTATCGATTAGAATAGCGATAGGGATTCGATCAGTTCGTGAGGCCGCAATGATAGGGGACTCGCTGGCCTCGGAATTAAAGCAATAGCTCAAGGAACCGGAACCAAAGTATCGAATCCATTCTGACTTACTCGTAGCTTCGCTTCATTGTCGCTCGAAATGCTCGATGCGATTCATACCTTGAGTTCAGGCTTCCCTTTTCGCGAGCTCGATTCCGGATTCGTGACCAAGCACGCAGATCGTTGTGTCTGCCGCATCAGCGTCCATGGAATTGCCAGCAACTACCGTCACCATCAATGGCCCCTCAACTCCCATTCCTGACTTTGGATCGAGAACATGACTACGACGCTTGCCGTCGCTTTCGATGTATGGATGAAGATCGCCAGAACTAGAAATAGCGGCATTTGAAATACCGAGTGGATGCACCGAGTCTTCGATCGCGTTGTCGACAACGGCCGCGTTCTGCGAACTGTGTTCCAGATGATTCGATCTGGGCGTTTTAAAAACAACACTGTCAAGAACACGACTGGCAAGGGCCGCATTGGCTTGTCAAGCTCTGTGCAGCGAGCGTTCCAGCGTTAGCTGAACCACGCATCGGTTGGAAAGCTATTGAGCGCATCGATCGGTAACGATCCGAGCTTGGGGAACATCCTGCGTATGGCTCGACCGACGCCTAAGGATAACGCACGACAAGCGATGTTCGGTTGGTTGACTGATAAGAGCATCGAGAAGTGGGCACCGGCAACGGAGGCCGACTTGCCGGCTGAAGTGCAGTCGCTCATCGCGTACCGCAACTCGGAAAGCCTTCGTTGCCAACCAGCGCGAGCTGGTAGGTAAGGAGGCAGGTCCGAAGCTGGTTAACATCGATCTGCAACCGTACCAGACGGTTCAGGCTTGCGAGCGAGCTGACATTTTGAACATCGGTGGCTTCAGTGACGCCGTGTTCAACGTGATCAGTGCGTTCCTTTCCGACGACAGCCGGCGATTCGTTG
>JANMNK010001143.1:0-1903 GCA_031373875.1 Pirellulaceae bacterium
CCCAAGTATGCGGTTAGCATCGCTCGTTGGCCTTGGTTTTCAGGAGCTTTCTGAGCCAAATATTCGGGGGCGTCGGCTGTTGTCGATAACGAACGAGTGATCATTCCCATGAGTCGGGCTGTTTTTGCGGCACCTTCGTAATTAATGAGATCGGGCGTGTCGCGCGGCGTGTGGTACTCCGTGTGCGAGCCTGTAAAGGCCGACAAGATCGGAACGCCCTTGAGGTAAAAGGTACTCGCATCGGTCGGCAGATAGCTGTCGTTTTGTAGAGTGAGTGGGAGTCCGACGACGGCGTTTCGGCGTTCGATTTCTTGTGACCAAATCGATGACGAACCGATTCCTTGGAGGACCAATGCGTCGCGTAATCGGCCGATCATATCCAAGTTAATGCAAGCAACAACCGAAGGATAAAGACCGTTCGATACGGCATGCGGATCTTCGCTAACGACTGCGCGGTCCGGATACAGTTTGTTGAATTCGTCTGCAAAGTAAGCGGAGCCAATCAGTCCCAGTTCTTCGCCGGACCATGCCGCAAAGAGCACATCGTGTTTCAGGTCGAGTTTTCCTAACTTCTTCTGGTTCGCAAAATACTGGGCTATTTCAAGCATTCCGGCAACACCCGAGGCATTATCATCGGCACCGCGATGTACGCCACCACGTTCTTCTTCTTTGGCAAGCGACGTGCCGCCGTCTCCGTTGCCTAAGTGATCGATGTGTGCACCAACGATGATGAGCGAACGGTTCGCTTTGTTATCAGCGCGTAGCAAGCCCAGGACATTTCGGCCTTCTTTCTTGACTTGCTTGACGTCGATGTTCGCTGCAATTTTAGCGTTGGGCAAGACAAAGCCCATCATCATCTCGCCTTTGTCGAGCATCTTTTGAAGTTCGTCCAGTTTCTCTTCGGACTCGGCGAACCACGATTCAGCGACAGGATCGGTGACGCTGACAGCGGCTATACTGGTTCCCGACAGAGAACCGTCAAGTTGCAACGGAACCAATTGATTGCGAACGCCGCTTTGCGGACCGCTGACCACGATCAAGCCAAGTGCGCCTCGATCGCGCGCCGCAGTTGCTTTGTAACGCAGGCTGCTGTAGCGAGCCAGATGCTGGCGGCGCTCTGGGGGTACATCCGTGGGCATTTGCCGGAAGACCAAAACCCATTTGCCTTCGACATCGAGATGAACGTAGGAATCGTATTCCTCTTGCTCGCCGTCTTTGGGAGCGACGATTCCGTAGCCAGCGAATACGACTTCTGCCTCAGGGAATTCGCCTGATTTAGAAAAAGAGATTGGGCGCCATTGTTTGCTGGCAGAGTATAGTTCTTCGCCCTTTGCAAGTTTGTTGCTTGACCCTAGCTCGATGCCGGCTGTAAAAGGGAAATTTTCATACCAATCCCCATTGGAGCCAGCAGGTTCCAGACCAAGGCTCTCCATGTAAGAAGCGACATAGGCCGTCGCACGCTTTTCGCCTTCAGTGCCGGTCAATCGGCCACCTAATTCGGGGCGACATAGATAATCGACGTGGCGACCAATATCGGCTGCAGCAAATTCACCCACGTTTTCCTTTGCATTGGCCGTGGCTACGGTGCGAGCTTCGTTGTTGCCAGACGAATCTTGCGAATTTTCCGCTGAAATATCAAGAGCTTTCAGGGCCGCTTGATGATTCCAGTCGGCGATGAACAGCTGCGATTTCTTGTTACTCGTACGGGTGCTTGTCCAGGAAAGTTGTTTACCGTCCGGAGTAAACACTGGCAGGCTATCATAGCCGTCGGTCCATGTAACACGCACCGGCTCATGTTTTCCTGGTGCGTCTACCAAGTACAATTCAAAATTACCAAAGCCCTGCAAATTGGTCGCGAAAATGAGGTACTGTCCGGATGGATGGTAGTACGGTGCCCAACTCA
>JANMNK010001152.1:0-2142 GCA_031373875.1 Pirellulaceae bacterium
TTTCCTAGCACAAGCTGACGTCCTTCTTGCGTAGGTGTGAACGTCGGCTTATCCTGCGACGGTTCTTTCTTGAGCGTCTGATGGGCGGATCACCGAACGAGAGTCGATCAACATGACACCATGGTTTCAGCAATATGATCCTTGCGGCAACCTTTACGTTTCGGCATTGGTTGCAGCTTTACCCGTCATCGTATTGTTGGGGCTGCTCGCAGGTTTTCACGTGCGGGCTCATTTTGCTGCGATCGCTGGTTTGCTGGTTGCTTTGTTGGTTGCAATTGGCGTTTATGGTATGCCGACAAAATTGGCGTTGGCGGCTGCAGCAAATGGGGCGGCGTACGGATTGTTTCCGATTGGTTGGATCGTATTGGCCGCGATATTTGTTTACGACATATCCGTTGTGACAGGCAAGTTTGAAGTGATAAAACGATCGATTGCATCGCTTGCTGACGATCGAAGAATCCAAGTTCTCTTGATCGCGTTTAGTTTCGGAGCATTCATCGAAGGAGCTGCTGGGTTCGGTACGCCCGTCGCGATTTCTGCGGCCATGTTGATTGGCCTTGGATTCAAGCCGCTGTCTGCCGCATGCTTGGCACTCATTGGAAATACCGCGCCGGTCGCGTTCGGTGCATTGGGAACGCCGTTAATCGCTCTGGCACGAGTCACGGAACTGCCACTCGAGTCACTCAGCATGATGGTTGGTCGCCAGTTGCCACTATTCTCTGTGATCGTACCCTTTTGGTTGATTTGGGCGATGGCGGGATGGCGAGGGATGTGCGAAGTTTGGCCAGCTTGTTTAATCGCAGGTCTCAGTTTTGGAATCATGCAGTTCCTGGTAAGCAATTATCATGGGCCGTGGCTTGTCGACGTGATTAGCGCACTCGTTTCGATCGCGGCAATGATGGGATTGCTTCGGGTCTGGCAACCTCAGACAACTTGGCGGTTTGCAGACGAAGCCGCTGCGGTCAAAGAAGTACCGCCCGGACGACAAGAAACTATCGTGGCGTGGATGCCCTGGGTGGTCGTTTCCGTGATGGTTTTTTTATGGGGCATTCCCCAGGTCAAGAATCAATTGAATGCATTGTCTCGTTTCGAATGGAATGTGCCCGCGCTTCATCTGAACGTCGTACGAGACATGCCTGTCGTTCCCAAACCGACGCCTGAAAAAGCAATCTACGAAGTGAACTGGTTGTCCGCTACTGGCACGGCACTATTTTTGGCGGCGATGATCTCCGGCACGTTGCTGGGACTTGGTCCATTCAAGATTGCGCACATTTTTGTCGGGACCCTTCGGCGAACTTCGATTTCCCTTCTAACGATCTCGGTAATGTTAGCACTGGGATACACGACGCGTTATAGCGGACTGGATGCATCCATGGGACTAGCTTTTGCGAGTACCGGATTTCTGTTCCCGTTTTTCTCTCCGTTGCTCGGTTGGCTAGGAGTGGCACTTACCGGAAGCGACACTTCCTCGAACGTTCTTTTTGGAAATTTGCAACAGATAACGGCGGAGAGGCTTGGCTTTTCGCCTGTGCTAGCAGCAGCAGCGAATAGCTCCGGTGGTGTTATGGGGAAGATGATTGACGCTCAATCGATTGTTGTTGCGGGGGTAGCGACGAACCAACATGGACAAGAGGGTACAATATTGAGGCATGTCTTCGGACATAGTATCGCGCTGGCGATTTTAGTTGGGCTTGTGGTTGCCGCGCAAGCTTACTTGGTTCCGCAGATGGTTCCTGGTCATTAACTCGCGTATTTGGACTGTCAGATTGCGTTGCTCAGTCGGATTGCGAGTATTCGCGTTTCTAGAAAAGACAAAAAGGTTTCCGCGATGGATGAAGACGAGCGTCGCAAGCGTCTCCGATTAAGACGAAAAAAACGCCTTCGGGAAGAAAATAAACGCGCGAGTCTCAACAACGAAGCGAGTTATTTGTGCGACTCATGCGGTGAAGAAATCGTTATTCCCGTCGACCGGTCAGCGGGAGATGATCAGCGGTACGTCGAGGACTGTCCTGTCTGCTGCAACCCCAACGTCGTGCACGTCACCATCGACGAAGATGGCGAGCCGTCCGCCTCTGCACGCGCAGAGCAGGACCGGTCGTGAGGGTGCGCAGCCCAGAACGGCCCGTCTACCGGCGTTCGGCG
>JANMNK010001272.1:0-4824 GCA_031373875.1 Pirellulaceae bacterium
GCTACAACAGACGACTGTGGGTTTTCCCCTTTCTGTGATGATAGGTCGACTTCTCGAGATACAGCTTTTGCCAAGATTCGAGCAAGGGTAATCGGCACGCAGTTAGCGGATCGAGTGCTGGGAGGCAATGCATGAAACCACTCGAAAATGAAGAAGAAAAAATCCTGTCTTCGGCTCTCCAAAATGTAAGCAGCATTTTGGCAGCGAGGCAAAAAGCCGAACGAGAACTGGTGGCGGCCAAAGAAAGTCTGAAAGAGTCGAATAATCGGATCGCGAATATTCTCGATAGCATCACGGATGGCGTGGTGTTCTTAGACAAAGATTGGCGTTTCACGTACATCAACCATCGTGCCTCGGAGATCCTCAACCCGCTGTTCGACTCGCGGCATAGTTTGCTCGGTAAATCGCTTTGGGATCAATTTCCCGATCTCGTTGGAACCATTTTGGAACAAAACTTACGAACAGCGATCGAGGAGCAAATTGCAGTTAGTTTCGAAATGTTTTATCCGCCGCTAAAATCTTGGTTCGATGTTCGCGGTTTCCCTGCTCGCGACGGTTTGACGGTCTATTTTCAGGATAGTACTTCAAAAAAACAAAGTGAGCGATTCCTGCACGCCGAGCGCAAGGTTCTCGAGATGATCGCGACAGGTGAGCCACTTGCTAAAGTGCTCGACTGCATCACATTGGAGACCGAGGCGATGTCCGTTAACGGCCTGCTATGCTCCGTTTACATGATCGACTTTACGGGCGATCATTTAGTCGTCATGTCCGCGCCAAATCTGCCTAGTGAGTACAACGAAGCATTTGCGAGATTCAAAATCGGTCCTAATGTGGGTTCATGCGGAACGGCTGCATTCGAAAAAACGCCGATTTTTGTCGCGGATATTTCTACCGACCCACGTTGGCACGATTACCAAGACGTCCTGCTATCTCATGGCCTGGCATCTTGTTGCTCAACTCCCATATTATCCAGTCAAGGAGAATTGTTGGGAACGATTGCAATGTATTATCGTCATGTTCAAATGCCCAGCGAACATGATCGAAAATTAATAGATCTCGCAAGAAACTTGGCAGGCATCGCGATCGAAGGAAGCCAACGCGAAGAAAAATTGCGGACCAGTGAGATTCGCTTGCGCGCCACATTCAATCAAGCTGCAGTAGGAATCGCCATTGCCGGACTGGACGGCCGATTTTTGGAATTCAATGACAAGTTTGCAGAGATACTTGGCTATCCAGCGATGGAGCTGAGAGAGTTGACATTTAGCGATGTGACGTTCATCGAAGACCTGGAGATGACTCATCGAAACGTTAAGCGTTTGGTGGATGGCGAGATCTTCAATTTCGCATACGAAAAACGATTTGTTCGCAAAGACGGAGCGTTAGTATGGTGCCTGACAACGGTTACGTTGCTCAAAAACGCTGATAACCAACCCGAAAGGTTTATCGGGGTCATTGAGGATGTTTCGCCTCGCAAGGCTGCAGAAGACGAACGCACGCGGTTGATCAACGTCTTGGAGCGCAGTCTAAATGAAATCTACATATTCGATACTAAAACTTTGCGTTTTCAATATGTGAATCAAGGTGCCTTGCGCAATCTCGGATATTCATTCGAAGCTATACGCGAAATGACGCCGTTGGACATCAAACCGAACTTCACCGACAAACAGTTTCGCGAAGTTATCGAACCCTTGCTGTCGGGAATTCAAAACAAACAAGTGTTTCAAACGGTCCATCGCAGGAAAAACGGAACCGACTACCCGGTGGAAGTGCATCTTCAATGTGTAGACCATGCGAATCAGCGAGTTTTTCTGGCAGTGATCTGGGATATCTCGGAACGCTTAAAAACCGAAGCCGCGTTGCGACAAAGTGAAGAAGAACTCCGAGTCTTGGCGAACTCCATTCCGCAGCTCGCCTGGATGGCTGAACCCGATGGCAATATCTTTTGGTACAACCAAGGTTGGTATGCCTATACAGGTACAACTCTAGAGCAAATGCAAGGTTGGGGATGGCAAAAAGTACATGACCCCACAGTTCTCCCAGCAGTTTTGGACCGCTGGCAAATCTCGCTCCAGACGGGCACTAACTTTGAAATGGAATTTCCCATACGCGCGGCGGATGGAAGTTTTCGATGGTTTCTAACTCGCGTCAATCCAGTTCGCGATGCAACTGGTAAAGTCGTGCGATGGTTCGGAACGAATACCGATGTCGACGAAGTGCGACGCACTCAAGATGCACTACGCGAGGAAAGTCGCGTGCTGGAGTTGCTGAATCAGACAGGTATGTCGATTGCCTTCCGGTTGGAAATGCAAGAACTTGTTCAGACAGTAATCGAAGCGGCAACCCAGTTGATCGAAGCGGCATTTGGCGCATTTTATTTGAACGCCATTAATGAAGGTGAAAATTCCACTCTGCCTTTTTCATGCGTTGGTGCCCCTCGCGAGGCCTTTGAAGAGATAGGTTTTAGACGTGGTTCGCCACTCTTTGAGTTGACTTTCGAAGGGCGAGGAAATATTCGATCAAGCGATATCACCAAAGATCCGCAATACCGCCAAATTGCATCGACGATTCGTGAAGCGAGTGACAGACTCCCAATTCGAAGTTATTTATCCGTTCCCGTCGTGTCTCGTTCGGGTGATGTAATCGGAGGATTGTTTTTCGGCCACCGCGATACGGACGTTTTTACCGCTCGCGATGAACGTATCATCGCGGGCGTCGCTGCCCAGGCAGCTGTCGCCATCGATAATGCTCGACTGTACGAGGCGGTCAAGCGAGCTGCGGTAGAACGCGAGCATTTGCTGCAGGCCGAACGTGTCGCCAGGACCGAGGCCGAGCGAGTGAGTCTGATGAAAGACGAATTTTTGGCCACGTTGTCTCACGAGCTACGAACTCCGTTGAACGCCATCCTTGGCTGGTCCCAACTCTTGGCCACGGGTAAAGTCGAAGGCGAAGATCTCGTGCAAGGACTAGAAACTATCCAGCGAAACGCTCGATCCCAAGCTCAATTAATCGAAGACTTGTTGGATATGAGCCGTATCATTTCCGGAAAAATCCGACTTGAAATGCAGCGAGTCCACTTTTTTGAAATTGTTGAGGCAGCAATCGCAGCCGTGCATCCTTCTGCGGAGAGCAAAGGGATTGTTATTACGAAATCCTTTGCGATGGATGTCGGTACAATCGCAGGGGACCCAAACCGTTTGCAGCAAGTAATTTGGAACCTGTTATCGAACGCAGTAAAGTTCACACCGAATAATGGGCGTGTGGAAGTTACCGTGCGTCGCGAGTTTGATCGTGTGGAACTCCTCGTGAAAGATTCTGGTGTGGGGATATCGCCAGAATTTTTGCCGCACGTGTTCGAAAGATTTCGACAAGCGGACGCTTCGACCACTCGTAAATATGGTGGCTTGGGTTTAGGGTTGTCTATCGTCAAGCAGCTTACCGAACTGCACGGGGGAAGCATTCAAGTTTCCAGTGACGGTGAAGGCACAGGTTCCACATTCCAAGTCACGTTGCCCACATCCATCCCGAAGGATGAACTGCGGCGGGAAGTGACACTGCCACTGTCAGGACCGACTGCGTTCGTCGCCGATGTCAGCTTGAAAGGGCTCGTGGTTCTTGTCGTCGATGACGAGCCCGATTCTCGCGAGTTGGTAAAACGCGTTCTCACAGAATGCCACGCAAAAGTTTTCACGGCGGATAATGCGGATCGGGGACACCAACTTTTGTCCACAGAAAAGCCTCATGTTTTAATCAGCGATATTGGAATGCCCGATAAAGATGGTTACCAATTCATTCGTGAAATACGTTCACGTCCCTCTGAGCAGGGAGGGCAAATCCCCGCCATCGCCTTAACGGCTTTCGCACGCTCCGAAGACCGCACACGCGCAATGATCGCGGGATATCAAGTCCATATTTCTAAACCTATCGAGCCCCAAGAGTTAGTCGTGACGGTTGCAAGTCTAACCGGAATGATGCAAAATCCGAAAACAACATAAATTGCGTGTTGGGGGGATGATTTGCAAAGTCAACGATTCGCCGACCCAGCAATCGCTCAACTAGAACCCACCCTCCAGCCTCTGGAGCTCCGCTCCCCACCCTGACATGGCCTCAGGGGGCTGGTGCCCATTTACGTTGGATCAACGTCAGTTAGCACGGCCGAATCACTCTGCGGTTGTAGCATCGACGATGGTGGCGATCTTGACCTTCAACTCGACGACAGCATTTGTCATCATCTTGCAAAGCAAAAGGAATTGCTCTTCATCATTGCGAACCGATGGCAGCACTTCGAGGCTCATCGCGATTACAGACAATGGACTTCTAAGATCGTGCGCAAGCTGTCGTCGCGACGAGGCAGTTTCGTCTGGATTGATCATGTTAGTCAAATTCATTTTCCAATTTTTACCGTTCTATCCATTTGAATTTCAAAGGCAGCGATCCTGTCTCGCACTTTGCCTCGAGTGATTCCCAAAATTTGTGCCGTTTTCGATTGATTTCCGCCGGTTGCTGCTAGAACCCGTGCAAATAGTGATCGTTCCAACTCTTCCAACGCTTCCGCATAGAGATTATCAGTTCCGGATCGCATCCTCTGATCGATAAACTCTCCCAACGAAAAAGCTTCATCGGTTCGCGACTCCATCCAGCTCTTTTTGTCTTTGGCTAACGCTTTTGTGCAGATCGGTTTCAGTTCCTGAGATATAGACGTTAGATCAAGTGAAGCGGCGTCGTGTTTAATTATCGATGTAACGAGATCAGTGACGCTTTCGCCTTTGAACGGCGATTCGCCAGTGAGCATTTCGTGGAAGACTACACCAAGGCTCCAGAGGTCGG
>JANMNK010001242.1:0-7828 GCA_031373875.1 Pirellulaceae bacterium
CTCGCAATGCACTCATGTGGCGAGGCAAATTTTTTTGCATTTGCCAGCGGTCTTTCTGCCAAATGACGAAGACCCAATCCGTCTCGACCGAGCGATCATCTTTCTTTTCGCCATTTGGGTCCAGCCAAAAACTTTTTCCGATCCCGTTGCGGACAACAATCCGTTTTGGCGACTCGATCTTGGCGAAGTCAGACAATACCTTTGTCAGTTTTTCTGCATCCCCCTGACATTCCGAATGCCATTGCCCACCACCAAACGGCGGATCCTCCCACCACGCGATTCGATGTGCTGTATTAAAAACCTTATCGGCTCCTTTTGGCCATCCCGGGTCTCGAATTGCCTTATTCCCAGCCCCACCGGTGATGCTGCCGCACGCTTGATCCAATTCTCCGAACACAAAGGCCAGAAAAAGAAAGGCCCAGACTTTCGCGTATCGCAACATCATGCAATCTCCTGAGATGTCAATGTTTTTCCGACATCGGTCGATTCATTACTAAATCACGTTCGGGAGAAGACGAAAGGTCGTTTGATGGAGTTCCCAAAACTGAAAAATTGCCGAAGCACGTGTGGATCGCGTAGGGCCTAGCCTTTTATTTCACGTCATTGGACGGAGGGATTTCGCACTGTACCAACGAAAAAGCGCGATTGAGCCCCAGCCCAAGCAACTCCAGGACATCCAATAAACCGGCGGAATAGAATTCTGGGGTATGCCCATCGATACGGTCAAATAGATTCCAAAACACAACGAGACGATTGCTGTAACGAGCACCGCGCGAGAATTACGCAACCATGTGAACGAAAGTATGACAGACAACAGACCGACCAAATTCGGGATTAACCACACCGACAAGAACGCGAGTGCGAAAAGATCGTAAGGGTTGTTCAGAGTCACGATAACTCTCCTCTGCCAAAAATGACCAGTCGAGCATTGGTAAACTACGAATCTACGATACGGAATCTGGGAAGACAATGATATCCGTTTCCAAAATAGCACCGCGCGCAAACGTTGATTATTGAGTCGACTGCATAGTGGTATCGTTTTGCTTTTTAGGTCGCTTACCACTACATTAGCAGATGGAGTTTTTGCTGAATACGTTTTGCCGAGACGATTGTCTAAAGATAATGCCTAATTCTAGTGCTAATTCTAGCGAACCGTTGACTTCGTTGAGCTTGCTCGACCGAGCAAACCAAGGCGATACGTTGGCTTGGAAAAATCTGGTGCAAGTTTACGGGGCAATTATCTACGCCTGGGTTCGTCGTTCTGGCTGCCAAAGAGCGGACGCCGCCGACGTTGTTCAGGATGTCTTTGTTAGCTTATCGAAAGGGCTCGCTAAATTTGACGCGGCGATGGAAGGCAGTACTTTTCGAGGTTGGTTGTGGACGATCACGCGAAACAAAATTGCAGATCTCCGCCGACGACAAGCGAACCAACCCTCTGCCCAGGGAGGTTCCTCCGCACAAGCTCGGCTGGCTCAAGTCGCTACGTCAGAATCATCGTGCCACGAGCTCCATTCGGACCCGCCAACATCCGCGCACGAGGATCAGCAACAAGTCCTAGCTCGTACTCTTGCCTTGATACGCGTGCGGTTCGATCCGACTTCGTGGCAAGCTTTCTGGCGCACCGCGGTCGAACATCATGATGCGGCAACGGTCGCGCTGGAGTTAAACATCTCGAGATGGGCAGTTTACAAAGCCAAATCGCGCGTTTTGCATGCTCTTCGCACGGAGTTCTCGGGCATCATTCAGCTTGATTGAACCTAAATGCGAGCATCTGACGTGGCATCGCGTACTTCGGTTTCTCATCTCCCTTAAGGCCAAAATTCTCGATCTTTGAACAGTTTTCCTCGAAAAATCGTGCAATTCGAATAATCTGTCCAACGGCCGCGATGATACAGTAGGCGGCTATCGACCGGATCGAAATTTGCCGAAAAACCAACGGTAACCATTACCGGGTTACTATTGCGATTCAAATCCGAGCTATTCCCTCGAGGAAGACCAAAATGATTCGTCAAGCTAATTCTTGCCTGTGTGCTGAAGACCTGCGACTCCTGGCCAGCGGCGGTTTACAGAATGACAGAATGGAGGATGCGATCCTTCATGTCGACGAGTGTTCGGAGTGCGCTGCACGAATCGAAGAGCTGTCTCAAGCGAAAGTCCTTGGCCGTTTTGTTCATTCCAACCCGCCGGACTCTTTCCAGCAAGAACTCGAATGCCAGATCGCGATTGGCCAGCTTGTGGCAAACCTAGGTGATCAAGGGAGTAACATCGATCGCGATAAAAAACTGTCGACCATGGCAGCACCTTTTGAGCAAATCGGACCTTATCGGCTGATCTCGACGCTGGGTTTCGGCGGGATGGGAACGGTTTATTTGGCCGAGCATCAGCGGCTGAAACGCCGAGTCGCGATCAAACTGCTGCCTCGCGAACGCATCCGCCATCCTGGCTGGCTGGAACGATTCAATCGTGAAATGACTTCGGTCGCAGCCATTGAGCATCCCAATGTGGTCCGCGCGATGGATGCGGGCGAAGAATCAGGATGGCATTACTTGGTCATGGAGTTCTTAGAAGGTCTCGACCTGAGCCGCGTAAGCCGACGCATCGGCGTGCTGTCGGTTTCTCAAGTTTGCGAGATAGGTCGTCAAGCCGCACTTGGTCTCGCTCACGTTCATGGCCTGGGCATGGTACACCGCGATATCAAACCATCCAATTTATTTCTAACAACAGCCGGTAACGTCAAGTTATTGGACTTGGGTTTGGTTCTGTCCGGCGATGATCCGCTCGCGTCGGATGATCGACTGACGACGATCGGACACTTGATGGGAACGGTGCCGTACATGGCTCCCGAGCAAATCAACGATCCCCGTAAAATCGACGGCCGCGCGGACATATACAGCCTCGGTGCGACCATGTTCCGGCTGTTGACCGGTCGACCTCCCTTTGACGGTTCGTTGAACCTTGCTCAAGCAATCCATGCGGTCGCCAATAGCTCGCCGCAGTCGATTCTCGATGTACGCCCCGATTTGCCGAAAGCTGTTGCGTTGATCGTAGATTCATCCCTGGCTCGTGATCCCGACGAGCGTCCGTCGAGCGCCGCAGCGTTGGCGGCAAGTTTGTCTTCGTCGGCCGATTCGGAATCGACTCGGTCGCTTATCCAACACGTTTTGACGATCAATCAATCAGAGCAGGAAGGAACGATCGATGCTCCTGCACTTCCGATTGTCACCCAGGTCGCTGGTCCACCGAATCGCCCCTGGATGAATTGGCTCATGTTGGCCGCTATGCCGCTGATGTTCGCCGCCGGAATTTTTATCACGATCGCAACGGATCGCGGCACGATCACGATTCGCTCGGAGGTCAAGAATATCCAAGTCGAAATCTTGCAGTCAGAAAAGTCCGTGGAAGACTTAGCTTTGGAAGCCAACGAGAAATCCGTCACCTTGCGGTCTGGCAAATACGAAGTCCGGTTAAAAGGAGCCAACTCAGACGGATTCGTTATCAAAAATTCCAAGATCACACTAACCCGCGGCGGGACAGAAATTGTTGAAATCATCCATGCCGTGGACACCGATCAAGCTATCGGTTTACCATCCACAGTTACCGGTGACGCCGGCCGCCTTTTCCAAGGTCACGCCATGCAATATTGGCTGGACTTGTTGCACCGGGAGCTTGATCCGGACACTTTGGGAAAAGCCATGGAAGCAGTTGGGACGTTGGCGGAAAATGAAAATGATCGCTTAGTTGCGGCCCGCGCCGTTTTGTATCCCACGGAAACCCTTGGCGGCATAATCCTTGCACCCGAGGGTGATCCTTCGAAACGTTTCATGATGCAGTTGACCGAACAGTTCTCCAAGTTCTGGGGCGAACCGGGCGTGATGGCCGTTATCGGGCAGTTGGAGAAAGGCAACCGACAGAGTTTCGATGCCTGCATGTTTTTATTGTCCAATCTTGAAACAGGCTACTTCGGAAGTTCTGGAATGAGCGATAGTCTTCCACAGTCCTCTGGAAAAAACATTGAGGTGGGATTGGCTTTCTACAAGAAGTTTGCCGCTAGCGAGGTCGGCAGGCAATGGCTTACTCGTCTTGACCGCATTCTTCAAAAGCGGGTCACGGAGTTTTTTGACGGAGTTGACATCGATGATCGCCAAATTCAACTACGAATCGCAATTCGTCAGCGTTTGATGTTGGCCTACGTATTGGGAACGGACATCAAGAATGATGAACAGCTTAAAAAATATTCTCGAGCAGTGATAAGAGACTTCAACGAGGAAAACCGAGACCTCCTCCAAAGCAATTTCACTCGATACGATTCGTCCCAACCACCCGGCAGCGGCCCTTCTGTCGTTTCCCAATCGGGATATGCAAAATGGATCGACCTGCTAGATGCTTGGAGTAGTTTGCAAATCGATGGAGTCACTACGGAAAACAGAGCCGCTATTCTAAAGGCCTTGTTATGCCTTGCCCCTCGTTGGAGCCTCGACGATCAGATCCAGTTGCTCGATAAAGTTATCGCCGACGACCCAACAAAAGCCGCAGATCAGCTCGTACGACTTCTTGCTATCTCAGCAAATTTTGATTTTATCAATTCCGTATTTGGGAAGGCTTATCCAGAATTTGGCGACGAACGTATCCTTCAAACAGTTCTCGACGTCATTGTCCAGCATACCTCGATCCCGACCGACGCAATTGCTGCGATGGCGAGTTTCAAATTAAAGCAATTTCAAAAAAAGAATCGTAATAGCGGGTTGGGAAGTTCAGGTATTTCGTATGTATTTGAATTCAAATTACAGGAATCGCCCATTGATCGTGCGATGTACAAACTACTCTTCAAAGCGATTGAACAGAGTGATAATCTCAGCGGCGTTATGATGGCCGTCGATTTTTTTAGCCAAGCGGAATTCCTTCCCATCGATGAAAACCGAATCGCACAAGCGGCTTTTCGCTCTTGGCGAGTCGCATGGGAAAAATATCAAGCTCATGCGGAGGATGACGGCGTGGGCGGGCGAATTTCTAACCCGTTGGCGATTATTACAGAGCAAGGTAAAGCCATTCATAGATCTTGGTATGAACAACCTGATCACAAGGCGGTCCAACGTATCTTGCAACGACTTCCAATAACTGTCGTTCTTCGTGCTATCACAAAAGAACTTAAGGACTGCAGTTCCGAAAGCGCCGCGATATGCGATTTCTTGTTGACAGACTTTAGAATGGAACAGATTGCAGGGCCCATGGATGTTGTCCCAACTATTGAGGAAGCACAATCATCTGATTCGAAGAACAAGGAATTCGCAAAGTTCATCCAATTACCGGAGTCCAAGGAGGTACTTTCGGAGTTAGACGCGTCGATCGATATAGCGTTCGGAAGACTAGATCAAGCTCCCCAAGGAGAATCGTTAGAGATTCGACAACCACGCGAACTGGTCATGGCCCAACTGCTTCGACATCGCTTGCATTTGCTTCGCCTCCAAGGCATCGAGATTAAGTCCGGCGAGTCGTGGGAGCCTTGGCTAAGAAAAATTGTCGAGATTCAAAAGCAGCGTAACGAAAGTGGTTATTCAGAGAACGAGTACGATCAGTTGCTCGACACTTGCCTCCTCAATGCACTGGGCGCTCTCGACGGATGGGATAAATTCCCCGTGGCGGATCTTCTCAACTCGCTGGTCTATGAATTTTCGACTTCCACCGATCGGTATCCGATTACCGGGAATCAACTGTTCCAAAAGCTCCTGGCAGAGCAGCCAAACGTTTTTAGAAATGAGTTTCTTGCGAAATTTATTTCTGCGGATAAAACGGCATCGGAACTCAATTTGTTCAAGCCAAGAAGTAACGTCAAATGGTTCAGCGCGGCGCGCTGGCTCTCTGAGCAATCAGACGCGAATTTTCAATTGCAGCTATTTCCAGAATGGAATAAAAGCGGAGTCGAGAAGATAGAAGAAAGGTGGGACCGGTGGGTTACCGACCGTCTCAACAAATACGATACAAATCACGACTTCCGCATTACGAGAAACGAGTTTCCGCAGTCCGAAGGCGATTTTGGCAAAGTGGACGAAAACCAAGATGGTGAAATCTCGTTTGCTGAATATTACAACGTTAGAGTGCCCGAAAGATACAAGGCCCCTCGGAATAACTGAATCGGTTCGCGTCCCCCATAATTACTTTGTCAAATATTCATTGAGGAATCGATCGCTTAGAAAGCAATTATCCTCATAGCAAGGCTCCAAAGGCTCTGCCTCTCTTTCCTCCGCTAAGGCCTCGGCCCAGTCCCCCTGGTTACAAGGCTCCGCCTTGTAACCCACTGAATTGCAGGCTCCGCCTGCTCCCCCCGAATCCAACCCATTTCCACTCGATCTCCAATTCCGATGCAATGCATTCCGGCAGGCCATGACAAACGCAAGCAAGATATTGAAACAGCTTCAAAGACCGAAAATAGAGCGCCACAGTCACGACAGGAATTCGCTATTGGCGGGGGAATTTATTTCATCGACTGCAGCCGTCTTTGTTGACGCCCCCACTTCGGTAACCGACCTCGCCCAGCCAAAATTGCCGTGTATTTCCTCAGTTTTTGCTATTTCCTGAGAATTTCCCGGAATTTTGGCCGCGACTTCGATTCGTCAACGATGGGGTATTAGGAAGCGCACGGCATCGCAGTAACTCCATCGAATCGCAGCCAAGACCTTACGGCACCAATATCGGGTAGTCCCTGATCAAATTCCTGCCGACGTGAGTCGCGAGCGCAAAGTTGGCGAGCTATTCCCTGGGCTGTCTCGATCGAATGTCCTGACTTATTACGTACGGCAAATTCACGATTTTTGCAATTTGGAAATAATGGCATGAATAAAAAATCTCCAATTCGACCACGGTCCATCCTTGGCAAGATTCGTTCCATCGGAGCAAGCAAACGTCGACGCCAGCGAACCTATCGAGCGGCGTTCGAATTCTTAGAACAACGACATCTCATGGCTGGATTGCCGCAACAGCTTATTATAAATCCTGCAGGTGCTTCCAACGGCAGTATTCCAGTGGCAGGCGAATTTGCCAATGTAAATGGGACCTTGTTTCTCCGAGCCTTTGAAGGAAACGCAGGGACAGAATTGTGGAAAAGTGATGGCACGGTCGCTGGCACAACGTTGGTGAAGGACATAGTCCCGGGCGGCAGCACTGCGGGAGCGAATCCTCAGCGTTTAACCAACGTAAATGGCACTTTGTTTTTCTTTGCAAAGAAACCTTTAACCACTCGCTATGACTTGTGGAAAAGCGATGGTACAGCCAACGGTACGGTGCTGGTCAAAGACTTTGGCAATGAAATAAGTAACTACACGGTTCCTAAACTTACGAATGCAAACGGAACATTGTTTTTCTTCGCACCGGAATCTGCGGGACAAATCAAATTGTGGAAGAGTGATGGAACGACGACTGGGACTATTCCCGTTAAGAACACGGTTTGGACGTCTCTGTCCCAGACGAATCAAGAAAACGTCAACGGTACTTTTTATTTTGCAGCCAATGACGGTACGACAGGACGGGAATTGTGGAAAAGCGATGGGACTTCCGCTGGAACCACTTTGGTCAAGAACATTGGGGCATCCGATGCCGTCTCATCTACTGCATCCTTCACAAACGTCAATGGAACGTTGTTCTTCAGTGCACGTCAAGGGAATGGATACGAACTTTGGAGGAGCGATGGAACTTCAAGTTCGACAGTTCAAGTCAAAGACATTTACCCAGGTATATCCCATTCAGATCCGCGAAATCTCATCAACGTAAACGGTACCTTATTTTTCCACGCCAGCGAAGGAACGGTCGGTCTTGAACTATTCAAGAGCGATGGAAC
>JANMNK010001245.1:0-4609 GCA_031373875.1 Pirellulaceae bacterium
AGCTCGGTCTCAATCCCTTCGGACGTCAAGGATTTTGCAAGCCGCTGTGCAAGGCCTTGTCGAAGCGATTGATCGCCCAACATCCCTATCAGCTTTCCTCGCCATCGACTCTTTCGCATTAGAAACCTGGGGTCTCGATAGCTGCCGATCAGCAAAACACCGGCTACTGGAATGCCCCGTTCAAACAACCAGTCCGCAGCTTCGATTGCTATTGGGCCACCTATTTCAAAACCGGCCAAGAACATGGGTCGCTGCCAATCAAGATTTTCAGAATTCAACCAAGCCTGCGCGCATCGCCTCGCGTAATCTCCGACATTGTCATTCGGTGAGATCGGTATCCAAGAGGGAATCTTGGCCTTTGGAAAAGCAGCTTTTTGTGGCAGCCAAACATCGCCATTCAATTGAACGTCCGGAACCAAAACGATCTGAGTCGAGCCTCGGTACATGATCTATTTGGTTCCATCGATTTTGACGACCGCAATCGGCCAGCGGCTGATAGGAGCGATCAGGCGCGCGTACGACTCCGAGGGAACAAAGACAAACGCTGACTCGGCCGGAATCGCATTCAAGCGAACATCCCCCAGGAATCGCCACTCTTTTTCGGACTCCCAACGGATGCTTGCGTCTGTTTTATCGTCCTGACTGACCTGGAAAAAAGCCTTGTCTGCGTCATCGAGTTCTTCGTAGTTCTCACTGTGCAAGTACATCACTTCGCGAGCACCACCCGCTTTGAGAAAATCGCGTTTTATGCAAATCCCAAACGGTTCCCAGTCCCAACGCCCGAGATGACTTTGAAAGCGACGCCGGGCCAATAACTCTGCTAAGGGAACTTCAGAAAACGAAACCGTTTCCCGCTCGCTACGTTTGAGATGCGTCGTCGCAATCAATCGCTGTTGTGTGAGTATGCGTATCAAGCTTGCGATCGGACCAAATTGCTCGATGCCTTCGCTCAACAGCCATTCATCCGAGAACTGGTCCGGGCTTTGGTCGGGCCAATTCGTCGCTCGCGATCTCGTACAATGTGTCAAGAAAGGCCAACCCTGAGTCGATGGCCATTCATAATGCATGATGATGGGTGCCAAGCAGTTGCGAGTAGCCAACAAAGATTGAATCGTCGACTGACCTTTCAGCACGGACCCTCCATCTACTTCGCAGTAGCGTCCGACCGCTCCGGCCGACATGAGTTCCTTGGCCGCTTCGTTTGATTCGTCTTGTTGATTGCAGATCGTGACATGCACGTGGGGTTCGCTCGTCTTGGTCGCCATCAGTCGGTCACGCAGGAGCTTGGCGACTTTACCATTTCGCCTAAGTCGGATCGCGTGAACTTCGTCGGGCAACAGGATCAGGGCGCGATCGACCAAAGGCAAACTTGACGAGGGCCCTTGAGTATCTGTTTCGAGCAAAGGCGAAATATGAAGCTCGGCTTTGCCGTTCTTGGAATTCAAAGTATCCATCGAACACTCGATTCGCTCCACCAGCCAATCCAAAAGCGATTGATTGACCGAAGGCAAACGTAGCTCGATATTAGGAATTTTTAGACGCGTGGCGGCAAAGAGGATTTGAGACCCAACCGGCGAAGCGTGGCTCTGTAGGATTGCTCGCCCCGATCGGTGAATCACGCGCATCGAATCATGCAGCGCAGCCATCCAATACGGATCGATCGCATGATTCCGTCCCGTAT
The DNA here is from genome assembly GCA_031373875.1 of Pirellulaceae bacterium. Classification (GTDB taxonomy): domain Bacteria; phylum Planctomycetota; class Planctomycetia; order Pirellulales; family Pirellulaceae; genus JANMGV01. The sequence continues at coordinate 1,682 of JANMNK010001245.1, forward strand.
GCGAACTAACCACGGCAGTCCATGACTCAGGGAAATGAACGGGTTTGGTCTCCCAGTAAAGTCGAGCGCCCAGCGACTGACAAAGTTCTTGACTGCGATGCTGGGGAGGCTCACTCCACAACCGCGATGGGCAAGGACCACCGATCAATTCATACAGCACCGGCTTGTTATCACACAATTCCGATTGAGGACTTCGATCGAGCAAAGCATTGGCGGCAACGTGCGGAGGGTGCCGGGACGTAATCTGATCAATGATTTCGTACGCTAGGGATTCTGCTTTCGACATAGTTGGCCGAATCGTGCTCAATGTTCGGATCAATTTTTTACTAGACGACGGGAACGGAATCCCGACCAAGCTAACACGATACACAGAACCCCGCAAATACGTGCCGGCCAATCTCCCACCGATTGCCACAATCCCCAGCGATAGTCGCGAGTCGGCTCGGCCAGAATGGAACCCGCTCGGCCCCGCTCAGAAACTTGTATCTTGCGACCAAAAGCATCGATCCAAGCTGACAGGCCAGTATTGGCTGCAACCAACATCGGCCGCCTGTTTTCGACCGCCGTCAGAATACCGTTATTCAAATGATGGTCGAGCAAGCTTGTTTCGTGAAACCAACTATCGTTCGAGATATTGATCAAAACATCCGGATTCGATCCGGCCGATTCAAGCTCACGAACTTGCTGTAACGTCGCCGTCGGAATCACGTTCTCGAAACAGATGCTTGGAGCCAATACTACATCGCCAATACGACATGCCAAAGCACGCGTTCCGGACCGAATGGGTGCCATGCCGATCGATCTCAGCAGACCGGGAACCCATCCAGCGAACGGAATATACTCTCCAAACATAACAAGATACTTCTTCGCGTAAAAGTCAATCAGCTTGCCATCAGGTCCGATCCACAAAGCAGCATTCATTCGATCAACGCGATCGGAATACGCATGAACAGCATCGCTGCCCATCAACAAGTACGGTCGATCCAGGCGACTTGTCTTCGCTCCTTGAGCACTCGCCGGTGTCCGAGCGGCCGCGAGGACCATTTGCGTCTTTCGCTGCCAAGCTTGAGATAGTCGCTCTACGATCGACTCGAGCTCTTCGCGGCTGGCGATGTCTTTAGCAAATTCGGGCGGAATTCCTGACGGCGATTTGAGGTCCAGCAAAGGGACATTGCCCGTAAATACCGATTCAGGCCAAGCCACCACATCGATCGAGCCAAACTTTTTCGCTGCCGCTTGCGTTTCGTAAAGGTAAGCTTCCCAAAAAGCCGCGTTCTTTTCCTCGTTCGTCTCGAATTGTGTCGGCGCGTTTTCTTGAATCAATGCAACACGCAGCAACGGCGAAGGCTTTTCTTGCCGAGCATCGGCGGCCAGAAAAATACACCAGCCAAAAAGAAACACGACCGTGCACACTGCCAGCGACGTCACGCACTCCACGGCATGCATTCTTTGACGCGTTCGTATTCCAGTAACCAGTCGCCAAAAACATACCGATCCAAACACGACAAATGCCCCGACCCCGTAGCTCCCCAATTGATCAGCAATTTGCAGGACGATCGGATGGTTGACTTGCGTGTGGGCGAGCAAGCACCCAGAAAAACCCGTCAATGCATAACCGCGAATCAGTTCTATACCGACCCAAACCAAGGGCGCAGCCAACACCAACGGGATTCGCCAAGCGTGAATCGCAATGCGACTAAGCCCCACGAACAATGGGACGTAGATACCCAAATAAAGTCCCAGCGCAGCCCACCCAAAATAGAGCGGCCAAAAAGCAAGCCGTATGCCTTGCAGCATCGCCAACCAGAAGACAGCACCAGCAACCCAAATGTAAAAATAGCCAGACCGTCCAACGCGCGTTCGATCGTCAATCAGCATCAGCCACGGGATCAACGCCGCGTACGCCAAGAACGAAAGATGAAGCGGCGGGTATGCAGACCACAGCAAAACAGCACCGAGCATTGCCAAGCCCAAAACACGCGAGGTGCGTTGCTGATCTGCTGGACATCCTTCGGATTTGTTTGGTGATCGTTTCGTGTCCATACAATTTCGCAATTCCCTTTGGGCCGCACTTCTCCAAGGAAGCCAGAGACCGGCGGCAAGTTCTACGCGACCACCTGAGCGTCGTTTAAGGTTTGCTTGTCGGACAAGCTCGAATGATTGCAACAAACGAGTCGGCTTTTAAACTCGCGCCGCCGACTAAGGCTCCGTCGATGTTCGGCTGGGACAATAACTCTGCCGCATTATCGGCTTTCACACTGCCGCCATATTGAATGCAAACTTTGGAGGCAGTCGCCGCATCAAACATCTCGGTCAACAATTTTCGGATGTCAGAGTGTACTTCTTCGGCCTGAGCGGGTGTCGCTGTCTTGCCGGTGCCAATCGCCCAAACAGGTTCGTAAGCCAGAACCGTGGTTGCCATTTGTTGCGCAGATAGTCCCTTCAAGCTTCCTCGACATTGGCCTTGAACAACCGATTGCGTATGACCCGCTTCGCGTTGTTCGAGCGACTCGCCGACGCAAACAATCGGAGTCAACCCACACTTGATCGCCGCATGCAGTTTTTCGTTGACGTTGGCGTCGGTCTCGCCGAATAATTGTCGTCGCTCGCTATGACCCAAGATAACGTATCGGCAACCCAGGTCCCGAAGCATCTTGCCGCTGACTTCGCCGGTAAACGCACCCTCGTCCGCCGCATGCATGTTTTGGCCACCCAAACCGATGTGACTGCCTCGCAACGCAGCTCCCACATCATGGATATAAACGCCAGGTGGGCAAACAGCGACATCAACATGTTGAACTGGTCGAATATGATCCAACAATTGATGAACGAGGGCCAAAGAACTATCCCTCAACAAATTCATTTTCCAGTTACCAGCAATCAAAAATTTCCGCACGTTTCTAACCTCATTTCAAGCACTAATTTCGA
>JANMNK010001254.1:0-1828 GCA_031373875.1 Pirellulaceae bacterium
GGAATGATCCCGTGGATCGGCGAAACGACCTTCGGGGGTTATCCACAACGCAGTATTGGGTTGAGCCATGATCGCACGACTGGTCTTCAAAAACGCAGCGGCCCCTCGCGTCGAACTGAGATCGATTCCGTAGAAACCCAGTTGCTTGAAGACGCCGTATTTTTCTAAAGCCGCCGCATCGATCGGTGAATACAATGTTCGCCCTGGAAAGGCTGCTTGATTCACGATCATCCCAACAATCGGATCCCACCAGCCAGGATGGTTTCCGAAAACAATAAGCGGCGTATGGGCAGGAATGTTCTGTCCGCGCACATTCCGCGCGTCCATCGCAAACGCATGAAAATGCCGCTTCATAAAGGGCTTGCAGTAACGGCAAAATCCGTCGACAAGCCATTTTCGCGACGTTGGCAATTCCGCAAGCGAGGACTTACTCAATCGGATAAGTCCTTATCTCGCGGCAACTTGATTGACGTCCTTGTCCAGAGCATCCGCAGCGATCCAACCGCTCATCATGACCATCGGCATGCCCGGTCCTGGGTGAGCAGCACCGCCTGCAAGATACAGCCGCTTGAGATCGGGGCTTCGATTGGCGGGTTTGAACGCGCCAAAGAATCTGCCGTGACTTGCCAAACCGTAGATGGCTCCATTCAACACTCGATAGCGTTTGTGGATACCTTCGGGAGTCAACGCATTCTCTGTCACTATTCGTGAGCGAATATCTTTCATTCCGCCAGTATTTTCAAGCTTATCAAGAATCACTTCGCGGTAGGCCGGCAGCATTTTGGTCCAGTCGTGATGCGGGCGCAGGAATGGCGTGTGAACCAAGACGTACAATGCGTCGCCACCCTCCGGTGCAACTTGAGGTTCCGAGACTGCCGGAGCACAGACGTACGCCGTTGGATCAGGAGCGGGTTCGCCTTGCCGATAGATAAAATCGAATTCTTGGTGCGGGTCTTTGGAAAACACAAAGTTGTGGTGCAGTAAATGGTCATAACGCTTGTTGAGCCCTAAATACAACACGACTCCAGAACAAGCCGGTTCATAGCCACGGCGACGATCAAACTGCGCCTGCGATTTGCTGTCCTTTAACAATTCGCGGTGAGTTCGAACAGCATCGCAATTGGAAACGACCGCGTCGAACAGAAAAGTTTCTTTGTTTGTCAGTTGGATGCCTTTGGCGATTCCATTCTCTTGAATGATCTTTTCAACGTCCGCATCCACTTTGAATTCAACACCAAGTTCTTTTGCCAGACGTGTCAAAGCTTCCGGTACAGCGCGAGTACCGCCGATGGGATACCACACACCTTCCTCGGTTTGCATGTGAGCGATGCCGCAAAGCACGGCGGGCGAAGCTTCGGGTGATGAGCCGACGTATTGCGTAAAGTGGTCGATCATTTGCGCTGCTCGCGCATCGGGTACGCACGAGCGAACCAATCCCGCCACAGAACGCCCCATCCGTAAACTCAATACATCCTTGAGGACATCCAGCGAAAAGGCGCCCGAGACATCCAACGTATCGCGAATCCCACCGACGCTCTTCCAAAAGTAGAATTTTTCCGAAACCGAATGAAGCTGTTTGGAAATCTGCATGAACTTCATGTACCCGTCGGCACTCTTTTCGTTACCCGACAGCTTCGTCAAATTCTGACGCATCCGTTCGGCATCGGAGCACAGATCTAACGTATTTCCGTCATCGAAAAAGCAGCGCCATTGCGGATCGAGATCGACCAGCGTCATGTAATCGCCAAGCTTTTTTCCTGCTTCTTCAAAGATCCGTTTCAGCACCGATGGCAAAGTGAGAATCGTCGGTCCCATATCGAAACGGAAT
>JANMNK010001259.1:0-2811 GCA_031373875.1 Pirellulaceae bacterium
AGACCACACCACTCGTGCCGAGGGAGACGCTGCCGACACCCATGTTGCTGCTCGAGAGTCCGAGTCCGATCGCTGCGCTCGCGTTATCGCCCGCGCCTGCGAACGCGCAACGTTTCTCCATTGACAGGTGATGATTTCCTGCAGTGGTCCGATATGCTTCGCGACATTGAAGAATTGGTTGATGATCCCGAACTGCAATCGCGGGTCGCTCAAGTTCGAGAAGCCGCTCGTGAAATACGCCGTGACTACACCCGTCATGCCAAAGAACCGCAGTGGCCGATGGTTCGTCGATTGGTCGCAGAACCGCTTCAAGAGATCCGCAAACAAGTTACCCAAGAATTGCTACGTCAAACAGCCGAACGCAATGCCGTCGTCCCGATCGATCGAGATCCCGTGCCGACTCGCTACGAGCGATCGCTACAAGATTACTATGAAAGACTTGGGGGCGGTCGTTGATGCCCGACATTGTCCTCGGCGCACCCCAATGGTGGGTTGCAGTCCTAATCGCATGCGTCGTGCTCTTCGTGGGTGTGGCTTGGTCGTATGGTTCTGCCATGCGAGGCCGACCGATCCTTTACGCCGCTTTACTCTTAAAAGTCACGGGCATCGGATTGCTGGGGGTTTGTCTTCTCGAACCCATGATCCGAAAGGAAAAGCCTCGTTCCCAAGCCAATATCTTCGCCGTATTGTCCGACAACAGTCAAAGCATGTTGATCGGCAGTGGTGAGAAAGCCGATGCGCAGCGCAAGAGCTTACAGCAACTGTTGTCATCAGAAAATGCTTGGCAACGTCGTTTGTCGCGGGATTTTCGTGTTCGACGCTACCGCTTTGACGAACGAATTGAACCGGTCGAGGAACTGGGGAATCAAGATTTTGCAGGTACAGCATCGGAACTGAATACCGCGATGTCCGACTTGGCAGCACGATTTACCAACGCGCCGGTTGCGGGGGCTCTTTTGCTTTCGGACGGCAATGCAACGGACGCAAACAAACAAGTGGATTGGTCGGAGCTTGGATTTCCCGTCTACCCAGTTCTGCTCAATCGCGTTCAGAAATTGGACGATTTGCGAATCGAGTCGATGACCGTTCGGCAGTCCGACTTCGAGACCGCGCCTGTTTCGGTCGATGTTCAGGTGGCGAGTCAAGGATTATCAGGGCGAACCGCTGTAGTACAAGTAGTCAATGATGAAGGACAAGTCATCGAGAAACAAACGATCAAGATTCCTGAACCGGGGCGAACGCAGGCCCACCAATTTCGATTTCGTCCTAAGCAGTCGGGGGTCTCCTCGTATCGCGTCCAAACTTTCCTAGAATCCGAAGCGGATCGCGCCGCACGAGGAACCAGTGCCGACGAAGCCACCTTGGTCAACAACTCGCGGCAATTCACCGTGGACAGAGGAAGCGGGCCTTTCCGTGTATTGTATGTCGCAGGACGTCCAAACTGGGAGCATAAATTCCTTCGCCGAGCACTCGAAGAAGACGATGAACTTCGATTGGTCTCTCTCATTCGAATCGCACGAAAAGAACCCAAGTTTAGTTTTCGTGATACGAATGTGGATTCATCCAATCCCTTGTTCTCAGGCTTCAACGACATTTCCCAAGAAGAGAAGGAACAGTTTGATCAACCGGTGTTGGTGCGACTGGGCGTTCTCGATGGCGAGCAGTTGAGCAAAGGGTTCCCGGTGACGGCAGAGGAACTGTTTTCCTATCAAGCGATCATTCTGGATGACTTGGAAAGCGAATTTTTTACACACGATCAGATGCTACTACTCCGGCAGTTTGTGACGCAGCGAGGTGGGGGATTGCTGGTTTTGGGAGGTCAAGAATCTCTAAGCGGACGAGAATTCCAAGACACACCATTGGGTGAGCTGATGCCCGTCTATATTGACGATAGCATTGCCGCAAAGAAGCAGGAAACCGAACCTCAAAAGTTTGGATTGACGCGTGAAGGTTGGTTAGAGCCATTCTTACGCGTGAAAGAAAACGAAGTCAGCGAGCGAGAGCGAATCGTCGAAATGCCCTCATTTTCTGTGCTCAATTCGATCCGTGGAGTAAAACCGGGAGCTTCCGTTCTGGCTGAAGCCACAGGCGGCGAAGGATCCCGGCCTGCGTTTGTAACTCAACGATTTGGAAAGGGACGGACGGCTAGTTTTCTCATCGGCGACATGTGGCGTTGGGCGATGCATGAACAGTCGACAGACGATTCGCCGCTATTTCAATCGTGGCGTCAAATCATTCGATGGATGATTTCGGACGTACCGACGCGAGTGCAAACGCGATTGTCAGAAGACCAACCATCTCGCCTTTCTTCCGAGATCCTCATTACACCGCTCGACGACCGATACGAACCGATGGACAACGCGCAGGTCAACCTGAAAGTCAAAACCCCCGATGGAAAGTTGATAGAGATGGTCGCCCAAACTTCTGCTGAACAACCTGGAACCTACCGAGCAAACTTGATGACTCGCGAAACGGGTGTGTATGTCGCCGATATCGAAGTGCGGTCTGAGGATGGTAGCTTGATCGGCAATGACCAATTGGGTTGGGTATCGGAACCCGCGCAAGCTGAATTTCAATCGATCGAGACCAATCGCACGGTTCTCGAAGAAATCGCCAAGCAAAGCGGCGGGCGAGTCATCGATGTTGGCGAGCTAGCTTCGTTTGTCGACAATATTCCTGCCAAAAAAATCCCGATCGTCGAGACCTGGCAAACTCCCTTGTGGCATCAACCGTGGGTTCTCGCATTAGCCATTGCCTGTTTATGCGGCGAATGGGGACTGCGGCGAAGGAGCGGATTGGCATGATGGAACG
>JANMNK010000036.1:0-3390 GCA_031373875.1 Pirellulaceae bacterium
CAATGCGGCGTCGAGGGCATCTTGGAAGGCCTGAATGGCTTCGAGCGACAGGCTTTTTGGAAGTGTCGCTTCCTTCGATAGAAACCAATTCTCCCAAGTCAGCCAGTCATTTTGAAACACTTGCAGTAACTTTGCGTCAGGACTTTCTTGGAGACCGGCGGACTCATATTCGCTGTCCCAACTTTTCAAGCGGTTGCGAAATGCTGTGACAGTTGCTTTGGATGTTGGTTTTAACTCGAATGTTTCATTGACCGTTGCGGTCGAAAAAACTCTACGTCCAATCAAATCTATTTCGGAAGATGGAATCCCCTTGAGTAATTGAGTCCATATCTGCTGTTTGGCAACTTCGGATACGGATTTATCGATTGGGGCGGCGGCAACCGTTGTGAGGTTATTGTTGAGTGCCGGTTTATTCGGGGCGTCCGTTGTGGGGGATGCGATTAGCGACCCAGTCATGGCGCGGAAAAATCGGTCGTAAACCTTGGGATTCGCTGACTGCTTCATGACCGCGACGACTACCGCCAGCAGCACGAAAAGCTTTACAAGATGCAGTGTTGGCGAGGTTTTCTCCCTGTGCGTACGCGCCCGCAATTCCTGTTGTCCAGCCGCCGAATACCACCGGTCGCGTTGAAATCGTACCATGACAATGCTTTGAAATAGGATTGGCGTATCGTAGAGGCTTGATGAAATACGCCGAACGTGAAAATGCGTTTCCGCAAAAATTCATTCTAGCTGTAAGATGCCTAAGACAGAATAACCTTGTTATACTGAGAATGATTCGTTGGCCCTTTCAAAAACCGGGCGAAAACTTGTCAAGCCGAAATTTGCGTAGAAGTGACATGTGGGATATGCCATATGCATGGAATTTAGAAAAGCAGGCGGGTGCGGAAATTCCTCCTCGAATTTGCAACAGTCGCCTGACTTGTCGCAAACGGGAGTGAGTTTGAAAAGGTAAGATTGCACTTTTGATTCTGTATGGCTTGTCACCAACCAATTCACCTTATCGACCACCTTATCAAATCGATTTTGATCAAGCAGACGAGACTTACTCATCCGATGAACCACACTCATTTTATGATGGCAGCCATTAAAGTCATGAGTTTGAAAAGATTTGTCGGCGCTTGCCTATTGACGTTTGGCGTTTTTTATTCGTCGACCATTCAGGGAGAAGAACCCGTTGTGCGGTTTCTTGAGCAACTGCGTCAAAACAACTTGTTTGATTTGGCCGCAGTTTATTTAGATCAAGCGGCAACTGCGGGGTATTTGAGCGATGCGCAGAAACAAGACGTGCCGCTGGACAAGATCTTGTTGGCACAACAGTCGCTTATGATTGCAAAGTCGACACAGCAGCGCGAAATGAAGGCGTTGCAGGTCGAAAAGGATTTGCGAAGTTTCTTGGATGGTAATGCTAATCATCCGCGACGTTCTGAAGCTCGGCTCAAGTTGGCTGATATTCTCTTGAGTCGGGGTCAAGAATTGTTGGAAAAGGGCGACGCCGAGAGGTTGAAGGCCCGCGACGATTTTCAGCAAGCGAGAACTTTGTTCGAAGGTACTTTGGCTGAATTGCGTCCGCTTCTCGAAACGATGCAGGGAGCAAAGATCGATGCCGGTGATCGTGCTAAAGTGGAAATAAGAGAGCGATACCAAGGCGAGTATCGCCAAGCTGAGATATTGATGGCGTATTGCGGCAAGCTGATTGGAGAAACATTTCCACCCGAAGCCCCGGATTTTACTGCTTGGATGACGAAAGCCGAGGCGGAGTTTACTGAAGTCATTAAGAAGACATCAGGTGCCAAGGAAGCGGGACGCCACATCTTGAGTTTGTTGTACCGAGGGCAAGTTCAAGCGGCACTTAAAAAGAACAACGAAGCTCTTGATAGTTTTATTCGCGTGGCAGATGTCGAAGAAGACGGCGTGTTCCGTACTTGGCGAGTACAAGCGACCACGGAGATTGTAAAACTTTTAGCCAACGCCGAAGAAAAGAAATTTGAAGCCGCCTTTGAACGCGCAGATCGCGTGCTTAAATCGGCACAAAGCAACGAGAAATTGGAGCCCGAATGGGTCGAACTCCAATTCGCAATGGTCGAGGCTCGGATCGCATGGTCGGATTTTATGGCGACACAACCGAATGGCGACGCTCGCTCCAAGTCGCTGCGTTCCGAAGCAAGAGCCATGCTCCAGCCCTTGGCACGTCGGCCAGGGCCACAGCAAGAAAAAGCTCGCGAAATGCTGTCTACGTTAGGGGTTGAGGTAAAGGAAAAATCGGACGGTAAGATTCCAGATGTGAAGAACTTTTCCGAGGCCTTCAAAGCGATCAAGGATAAATTGGATGAGAGTCGCGATTTTACATTGCAGTTAGAAGTGCTTCAAACTCGTCGCAGTGAAGTCGATGATAACCAGAAATTAACGATTGATCAGGAAATCGCAAACGTCCAGCAAGACTTAACGCTCATCTACGATCAAGCATTACAGTTAGCTCTAAAAGCCCTCCAACTTTTCGAGCAAGGCGACAGTCGCGAAGAGCTTTTGCAAACGAGGTACTTCCTTAGCTTCTTGCTCGTCAAACTCGAGAGGTTTTGGGAAGCGGCCGCAGTGTCTGACTTTACAGCTCGCGCGAGCCTTGGGGTCGAGTTAGGTCAAAAAGCAGGCGGTCTAGCTCTTTTCTCGTACCAGAAACTGCTTCAAAGCGCATCGGCTGAAATCAAACCGAAATTTCAAGCGACGATGGAGTCCTTTTCCAAGTACCTGTTGGAGACTTGGCCAGCAGCCGAGGAAACTAAAACTGCGATTATCAACTTGATTCAGGTTTCGCTCGAATCGAGCGACTGGGAAAACGCTGAGCGTTACTTGAAGATGTTGCCGACCACGTCGGTAGAATATGGCAAGATTGCGCGGGACTTAGGGTTTATCCTTTGGGCAACGTACCTCAATAAAATGGAGGAGCGAAAAAAAGAAGGCCAGCCGGAAACGGATGAAGATCAGGCCCTGCTCAAGCGGGCAGAATTCTTATTGACCGAAGGATGGAATTCGCTGACTACCGAACTTCTGGATGAACGAGCTGTTCAAGCTGCATCCGCTCTTGCTCGCAACTACCTAGGCGCGGGCAAGTTGAAAGAAGCGCTCGACGTTATCAATAAAGAAGGGGTCGGTCCCTTGGCGGTGGTTCGGAGTTCACCACAGTTGGTTCCCGATGCAAAGGTCAAGTTGGAAGTATTGCGAATCAACTTGAAAGCACTGGTTCTTACGGCAACGGCATCCGATACGGAAATCGCGCCTACCGTCATTCCTGACTTAATTACCGAGATGCAAAAGGCCGCGGAGGATGATCCGAAACAAGTCATATCCAGTTTGGTCGTTCTGGGGCAGGACTTGGTTGAACAATTTCGCCAA
>JANMNK010000006.1:0-6714 GCA_031373875.1 Pirellulaceae bacterium
AAGCGATACGGAGTTCGTACATCGCATCGCGTCGGCCTTCGTCAACTCGAGGTGCTTGGCTTGTTGGCCCGATGAATCGACCGCTGAAAAGATAAGACAATGAAGGGTGATTGATCCAGAATGCTACGAGACTCTTTAGCAAGTCCGGCCGACGCAGGAAAGGACTATCAGCAGGAGTGCGACCACCGACGACGATGTGATTCCCGCCCCCGGTACCGGTGTGTTTTCCGTCTAAGTCAAATTTTTCGGTCCCCAATCGAGTCATTCTCGCTTCGTCGTACAAATCGGTGATTTGAGTGACAAGCTCGCGCCACGATGTGGTTGGGTTGGTATTGACCTCGATCACACCAGGATCGGGCGTCACTTTGATTACTTCGACCCGCGCATCGTGTGGCGGCAAATACCCTTCGACAATCACCGGCAAGCTCGTCGCTTGGGCCGTCGCTTCGATCGCTGCGATCAAATCGAGGTAATCTTCCAAACGCTCGACCGGTGGCATGAAGACATAAAGCCGACCGTCCCTGGGTTCAATGCATAACGCTGTTTTGACAATACCCGAACTACTGGTTGAAACGCTCGGATCGTAAACCGGTGGAGTTTGCAGAGAAACGCTTTGCGAGTGCGGGTGCTGACTAGAACTCGCTTCAGATCGCTGTGACAGATAGCGCGGCACGGGCAGGGGACCGACAGGATCGGTCGGGTCTGTCACGTAAAATCCATTCCCGTAGGAGGGAGCTTGCCAGACGAGCGAATCCAATGGCAGCCTCAATCCAATCGGAGAGTCGCCCGGTAACAAGAACAATCGATCGCGTCGAAATGGCCACACACCTGACGTCCATTTTGGTTTCGCTTGCCACCACTGCCGACGCATGGGAATGACCAATCCCACCGGCGCGCCCAATCCGCGTTCAAACACGCGAAACATCCGAGCGCGCTGTTCGGCGTCTCCAATTTTCGGATCAAGCGGATCGACATTGACCGGCAGTTGTTGCTCCTTGAGCATAAAATGGGCGACATCTTCGAAAGCCGGAAAAATATTCGCGTTATCCAGTTCCAATATATCGGACAACTTTTCGGCGAAAGTCCGCGCATGCTCCATCGTGTGACCGTAATCTCGGTCTGTTTGCGCCACCAATTTCACATCGTGCCAAATGGGAATGCCGTCTCTGCGCCAGAAACAAGCCAACGCCCAACGTGGCAATGATTCTCCCGGATACCATTTTCCTTGGCCGTAATGCAACAAACCCCCGGCGGCAAATCGTTCTCGAATGCGTTTGAGTAGTTGTTCTGAAAGCTTCCGTTTGTTGGGCCCAACTGCGGCTGTATTCCACTCTTCGCCGTCCATATCGTCGACCGAGACAAATGTCGGCTCACCGCCCATCGTCAAGCGAACATCCTGCGTGATTAGGCGTTCGTCAACTTGATCTCCCAAAAGGCATATCGCGGCCCATTGGTCTTCCGAGTAAGGCTTGGTGACACGCGGGTCTTCGTGCACGCGAGTAACTTGCATCGCGAAATCAAACTGCGTTTCGCAAAGTTCTAGAGTGCCCGTCACGGGTGCAGCAGACGATGGCGATGGCGTGCACGCTAATGGGATGTGACCTTCGCCAGCAAACAAACCCGAAGTCGGATCAAGTCCAATCCATCCTGCGCCAGGAACGAAAACCTCTGTCCATGCGTGAAGATCCGTAAAATCCGCTTCGGGACCCGAAGGTCCATCAAGCGACTTAACGTCCGGCATAAGCTGGATGAGATAGCCTGAAACAAATCGCGCCGCCAGCCCAAGTCTCCGCAGTGCTTGTACCAACAACCAAGCCGAATCGCGACACGATCCGCTGCCTTTCTCAAGTGTTTCTTCCGGAGTCTGAACGCCCGGCTCTAACCGAATCAAATACTTAATGAAATTCTGTACACGGCAGTTGAGCTCGACCAAGAACAAAACTGTTCTCTGCCGTTCTCGATTGATCGTACGTACAAACTCATCTAGCAAAGGTCCGGCTGGCGAAATTTCGAGAAACGGTTTGAGCTCGCTAGACAACCAATCTTCGTATTGAAACGGAAAATGCTCGGCGTATTCCTCGATAAAGAAGTCGAAAGGATTGACGACGGTCATATCGGCTACAAGATCCACTTGGATTTCAAGTTTATCTGTTGGTTTGGGAAAGACAAACCTCGCTTGAAAATTCCCGTGGGGGTCCTGTTGCCAATTAACAAAATGTTCGGCTGGCTGGACTTTTAGCGAATAAGCTCGAATCGGCGTCTTGCAATGGACGGCTGGCCGCAATCGCACAATTTGAGGTCCGACCGAGACTTTGCGGTCGTACTGATACGTCATCTTGTGGTTCAGGCCCACGCGAATTGTCATTCGAAAATCCAATGCTGGTAAACAACTAAGATGAACGAGATTGCGAACAGATACGTCAGTTCACGTAGAGAGTAGACTGTAATTTAAAAAGCAAAAGCACTCTTTAAAAGAACGGTACTTCCAATCAAGAATTAGGTTACGCAATCAGTTTGCTTGTTACCAGCAGCAGCTCGCAGTGAATTAGATATGGTCGAACTTAGCGTACTGCAAATTGTCGCACCAAAGTCAGTAACAAAAAAAGTGATTCTACAATTTGTCGTTTTGGTTGTGTATGCAAACTCAGAATTGCAGGCCAAAAAGGATTTTGGGCTGCGTGATTTGGGCTTATTCGAACTGGAATGGCGCCTCGGCAACCTGCAAGAGAATGCGGTAAAAAGGGAGGCTAGAAATTGTAATGCCACTGGGTATAGAAGAAGTCGGCGTCTTTGCTAAACAGCGCAGCGCCAGTCGCTGTCGTGCTGGTGGAATAGTAATTGCCGGTGAAGAAGTGCGAGTAACCCACGAGGATATCGCTTCGAGGATTAAGCTTCCTTGTCGCCAAGAGATCGATCTCATGTCCCAACTCCCGGCCTCCAACGGTACCTCCTGGGTTGAAGGCCCACATGTTGATGTTGTAGGGGCCTTGGTTTTTGTTCGACAACGTAAGGTAGTGGTACCACGCCAGCACCGTTAGTTTCTTCGTTGGATTGACCATGAAGAGTGCGTTAATATCATGAAGATTGCGGCGACCAAACAAGTCCATGAAACCATTGTAACGGTGTCCAAGTGGGAACAAATGATTCCAGCCATTTCCGACAGAATCGTCGCCGCTCGCCCAGTCATAATACATCCAAAGAGTTGGTTTAGATTCGCCCCTCAAACGTCGACCCAATCCTAGCGTAACCGCGTATGCAGAGATACTAGAACGATCTGGATTGCGTCCGAATTGGTATCCAAATTCGTTGTCCCATAAGATGCCATCGGCCTCACCTTTGATCAACGCGCCAATCGTATGGACACGAGCAAGCGTAACGTCGTCTTCAAATCCCAGGTAATACGTATCGATCGGCCCGTTTTCGAAGGTCGTGTTCGAATTATAGACGCCATACAATAGTTGCGTGTCGTTGATTGAATCAAATCGACTTGGTTGTATTTTCTGCGGATGAAAAAGCAAAAAGTCGGTCGTGCGGTCGTCATTCTTCCACGTCAACTTGCCACCATCAAACGTACGTCGCGTGTTGGCCCAATCCAACGGCGAAATTAAACGCTGAGCGCCAATTAACAATTCTTGGCGGCCCCCTCGTGCCGTGAGTTTGCCCGCAGAGGAATCGAGCACCACAACGTCCGTGAATAAATTCTGTGGCTCCAGTCGTTGCTCTTCAATAAGACGCGGCGCAAAGTTTTCATAAGCACTTCCTGCATGCAACATCTCGGCAAACAGCCTGACTCTTTGCGACATGCGAAGATCAAAATAAAGTCGAGTCCGATTCAACAGAAAATCGTCATCTCGTCCCGTCAAGCCCGCGCCTCGCATGTTGACTTCGTGGTGGTAACGCAAGCGATATTGGCCGCCAACATCCAACTTGCGATGGTTCCCAAAAGAGAGTTGCTTGAGTCCTTCGCCAAGATGGTAGCCCTTGTAGGCCGGATTGCTTAAGTAGCTAAAATCATTCATATAAAATGGATCTTTGTACGCTCCCGCAATCCTCTTTTGAAGTTCTTCTTTCTTTTTCTTGTCCGCGGCAGCTTTCTTTGCCGCCGCTGTCGCGTCAGCGGATGGATTGGCATTCGCGCTCGTGGCGCTAGTAAGAACATCAAACCCGGACGCTGTGTTCTCTTTGAGTGAAGCGTCAACGATGCCTTTTTCTACAGGTGGGGAAACGAGCGGCTCCGTTGAGGCTTGGTCGCCATCCATCGAATCGCTGTTGTACGTTGTCGACGCCAAAAGGGGATTAACAAACGACAAAGAGAGCATCAACACTGCTAATATGTGTCTGGATAAGATTTTCACAGTCATGTTTCCCTAAATCGTTTGTTGGGCACAGCAGTACTTGTCGCGTTGTTGGATTTGGGCTGCGAGCACGGTTGATTCGTAAATGCTAAGTAGCTCTCGTTCTCGCGCTATGGGAGATGCTAAATCGTTGAATCAGACTACCCGCAGCGTTGGAGCCGGGTGGGCATGCATTCGGTCGAACCTCTTCTTCTTCGAATCCGATCGTTCGAAGAATTCAAGATTCGACAACTTTCCTTATCGAAAACAAACCGCTTGCCCGTACAATCCGCAAATGTTTTTGCATGCATTTTGTGGAGTCCCTCGTGCCTCGATAGCTAATAGCGATTGCATCCAGCTTGGGCAGTAAAAGACTGAACGTCAGCGAGTGTGGACTAAGTCGCTTTGGACTGAAAACTTGCAAAAGAATTTTGCTTTAAGAACGCGATGGATTGTTCTCGAAGAAAGGTAAGCTTGTCGTGCAAAGGGCATCTTGGACCGTTGCCACAATAACTTGGACCGAATGGACAATTGACATTTGCATCCAATCGATCGAACAAACTGACCACATCAAAGAGTGTTATCTTGTTGGGGCTCTTCGCCAATTTGTAACCGCCGCCAGGGCCGCGCGTGCCCGTGATGATGTTCCCTTGGGAAAGGATGGTCAGTACTTTGCCAACGACAGGATGCGGCAAGCTACGACTCTCGGCAATTTGAACTGAACTAAGACGTATTTCTTGATTGAGATCGTAAACTTCTGCAAGTCGACTGACGGCAGCAATTGCGGTTTGAGCTGTTTTGCCGTATGGCCCCATCTATGCACCATGCAAGGAACGTTCGACGTTCGATGCCGTTTCTTGTTCCGTCGAATGAAGCTGATCCGTGAACACTGCGGCAATCAGTTTGAGAAGGATTGTAAGTACGATCAGCCCGATAGCCCATATCCCCAGGGTGACTTTCCATTCGATCAGGCTTGGCGTGTATTCAACAATTTCGTGAAGCGTCGACGGAATGAAACCTGGAATGATCAGCCCCATGCCTTTCTCGATCCAGATGCCGATGATGCAGCAAACGCAGGCAATCGGGCGAACCATGCCTCGTTCAAGTGCCGCAGGTAAAAAAAACAGCACTGCACCCACAAGATTGAGAATCATCGAAGCCCAAGTCCACGCGACCAAGCCTGTTGCTCCGTGGCTACCAAAGAAAAGGTAATGCGCCGACGAAGCGTGAGTGCCGCCCGTATAAAACAGCGTAAACAGTTCGCTGAAGAACATCAGCAGATTGACCGCCATCGCGATGCGAATGATTTGCACCAGTGTTTGTGCCGGGCGTGGCGACCACGCCCAGCGCGAATTCATTCGCAGGATTCTCAATCCCAACAGGATAAATGCAGGACCACTTACAAACGCTGAAGCCAGAAATCGTGGAGCCAAAAGAGCCGTATTCCAAAATGGCCTACCACCCAAACCGCAGTAAAGAAATGCTGTTACAGTGTGGATGCTTATTGCCCAAATGATCGACAAGAACACAAACGGAACATACCAGACCGGATTGGGTGTCTTGCCTAAATAGCGTTCGTACAACAGGTATCCGACGATGTGGAGATTGATGACCAAGTAACCATTTAATACGATCACGTCCCACGTAAGCATCGAGACAGGCCAATTGAATTTACCAATACCGGGAATCAAATGCCAAAAACGATCTGGTCGTCCGAGATCAACAACCACGCTCAGCGTGCTCATCAAGATCGCTGCAATCGCAACCGCTTCGCCAATGATTACCAAATGGTGCATTTCTTCATCACCGTACAGATAAGCCGGGATCACCATCATCACGCCACCTGCCGCGAGGCCAACGCAAAATGTAAAGTTGGCGATGTACAATCCCCAACTCACATGGTCCGACATATTCGTAGTTATCATTCCGTCCCGAACTTGAACTGCCCAAGCATTCGCGCCCACCAATGCAATCGCGGTCAACGCCGTCATCCATGCATAGAAAACCCAGTTGCCGTCGGTTGCTACACCCATGGCGCGCCATAAAAATCGCAGGTAACTCATTGCGACTGGATTGTGTTGCGTGGGATTGCCCATCTTTTCGAGTTCCTAGTTCTTTCAAGCTGAATCGATTGCTGACTCTCGATCAAATGATGAAGTTACTCATCAAAGAAATAATAAAAACGAGGTTTCGTCCCCAGTTCTTCCTTGAGAACAAACGTTCGCTTGTTTTCGATAACCCATCGAATTTCTGAGTTTGGATCGAGAATATTCCCGAACACTCTTGCACCCGTCGGGCATGCTTCGAGGCAAGCCGGCATTTTGCCTTCACGCGTTCGATGCAAGCAAAACGTGCATTTTTCCATAACTCCTTGCGGACG
>JANMNK010000077.1:0-4441 GCA_031373875.1 Pirellulaceae bacterium
TCACGGGCAGCTTCGCCAGACACTCGACAAGATTGTTGCCGCGATGAGCCTTTGGCTTAAGGGCGTCTCCGCTCGTCAAGGCGACTGGAAACTCGCTTCTTTAGCGGCGTTGATCGAAATCGTTTCACGCGTGGAATCGGCGGGCAACCTGCACGACGCGGCAACTATTCTTGTCAACGATTTGGCAAAACAACTTGGCTGTCCACGAGTCGCTGTGGGTCTCAAACATCGACACGGAATGCGAATTTATGCCATATCCGGCAATAGTTCCAACGAGTTAGGGACGAATCTTTGCAAGAGTATCGAGCAAGTCGTTTCGGAGTCCATTTTACGGCGAGAACCCGGAGTCTGGCCGCCCGCACGAGAAGACGTCAACTCCCATCTGCTGCTCGCCCACAAGCAACTTGCGAGGACGATTCAAGCCGAAGCCGTTGCGAGTCATTCGCTGACTAATCTCGCTAACAAAACGATCGGCAGTTTAGTCTTCGCCGGCAGTCGAGAGTTGCTCCATAGCGATCGTTTCCTGCGGTTCGTGAAAGCCGCGTCTCCCCGTGTCGCATGTTCGTTGGATATCGCCCAGCGGGCCCAGCCCAGTTGGTTATTTTGTCATCTTCGATCGCTCAAAGCATCGTTGATCGGCAACCGCTGGAAGACAGTTGCTTCGATTGCCGCAGTCGCTGTTTTGCTTCTTGTCATGCCTGTGCCCTATCACGTCCGTTGCCGCTGCACCGCCGAACCCACGGTACGGCGTTTTGCAGTTGCTCCATATCAAGGCTTGATTGAACATGGTTTTGCAAAACCAGGTGACACGGTCAAGCAAGGGCAAGTCCTGGCTCAAATGGATGGTCGCGCTGTTCGTTGGGAATTGTCGAGCATCCGGGCTGAACGAGAGCAGGCGATGCGTAAACGTGAAGTCAAACTGGCTGCAAACGATATTTCCGAAGCGATGTTGGCGGAACTGGAAAACAAAAAGCTCGCTTCCCGCGAGGAGCTTTTGAATCATCAATTGGAACAACTGGAAATACGGAGTTCGATTGAGGGTGTGATTCTTAGCGGTTCTCTCGAACGTGCCGAAGCGGCCTCGGTCCAGATGGGACAGGTCTTGTTTGAGATTGGATTGATGAAGCCGCTTCGATTAGAAATCGCCGTCCCGGCGGAAGAGATGGCACAAGTTCGCGCGGGACAATCCGTCACCGTTTGGATTCGCGGTCAAGAAGGCGAGCCCATCGACGGCAAGATCGAACGGATTCACCCGCGTAGCGAAACTCGCGAATCGAAAAATATATTCGTAGCAGAAGTCCTCTTTGCAAACGAAGACCTCCGTCTCCAACCGGGAATGGAAGGCAGCGTTCGAATCGTTTGCGATCGTCGTCCATTGGCCTGGAACATTTTCCACAAACCTTGGAATTATGTTCGAACCCAATTGACTTGGTGGTAACGGCCAAAAATCTTAGGAAGTCGAGTTAATTAGCGAAAACGTACGATGGAATTCCTTGACGATTCAACCTTTGAAATTGGAAATACCCGACTTCGTTTGAAGGATGGGCTTTCATTTTCGCTCAATCACTCGGGCGATACGCCTTGGTATTTGATCGAGGACGAAACGGCTGGAAAATTCTTTCGAGTTGGTTTAGCCGAGTACACACTGTTGTCCTTGCTCGACGGCAAACGGACTTTGTCCGACGCACTGGCTATTGCTGTCAGCGTGTTAGGTGACACGACTCTTGACGATACGCAAGGCGCACGCATTTGTAATTGGATGATCGACTCGGGTTTGGCGCACACGACGGCATCGGAAACGTCGGAGCGGATCTTATTGAAGCAAGAAAAAGGGCGTTTCAGCAAGAATATCCAGCGAATCAATCCCATTTCGATTCAAGTGCCTCTGTTCAATCCTGATTCGTTGATGACCAATGCAAACCGGGCATTTGGATGGATGATTAGCTGGTTCGGCTTTGCGGTATGGTTACTGGTCTGCACCTTTGGTTTGGTCCAACTGGCGATCCATTGGCATGAGTTTTCCAAAGAGCGATTCCAAAGCTTCTCGCAGAACGATTTCTTTTGGATCATGGGATCTTGGTTAATCATCAAGAGCTTTCACGAGTTCTCGCACGCTCTGATGTGCAAGCGATTTGGTGGTCGCGTCGGTGTATTCGGCTTGATGTTCCTGCTGTTCATTCCGCTACCGTTTGTAGATGTAACAAGCAGTTGGAAATTCGAGAGTAAGTACCAAAAAATCCTGACGAGCGCTGCGGGAATGATGTGCGAGTTATTCATCGCCTCGATCGCGGTGTTCATTTGGGCTAGCTCGGAACCCGGTCCCGTGCGGTTTCATATGGGTAACTTAATTATTGTGGCTTCGGCGCACACGTTGCTGTTCAATGCGAATCCTTTGATGCGATTTGACGGTTACTATATCCTTTCCGATTGGATGGATCTGCCCAACCTCTATACGCACGGTCGTCAGTTCGTCGTCGCAATCAGCAAAAGATTCTTCTTGGGCACCAAAACGAAGCTACCAGAAATTGCTCATCGACCCATGTTCGTACGCGCTTACGGCATTGGTTCGATGGTTTGGACGATTCTGCTGAGTTGCTCATTGCTGCTTGCCGCATTCAGTCTATTCGAAGGAATCGGTCTCATCGTCGCAGCGATTGGTGCTGGATTTTGGGTACTGTGGCCCGCATACAAATTGATCAAATTCCTCTCGGTCGGCTCTCTCACGGAAAGACCTAATCGAAAACATTTTGTACGGGTTGTATGCACGATCGTCGCGGCAGCGTGTGTATTTGGATATGGATTACCTGCCCCTTCAGTTGTCCAAGCTCCATTCGTGATCGACTACGATAATCTTCAAATTATCCGCGCCGAAGCTCCTGGCTTTGTGCGGCAAATTCTGGTGAAGGAAAATCAGGCCGTACAAGCCGACGAGATTTTAGTACTCTTGGAAAATCCCGATTTGCAAGCCGAATTGAAACAAGTTCAATTGCAAATCGAAGAAAGCGAATTGCGAGGGCGGGGCTATAAAGGCTCAGAGAATATCGCTGGCTGGATGATGGAGCAACAAAACTACAACGCTCTCAAAGAACGCGAGAGCGAATTGCAGGCCCTGCTGCAAAATCTAACCATTCGCGCCGCGGTGAACGGTCATGTGGTAACGCGTGACTTGAGTTCAATGATTGGCTCGTACATTGAAAAAGGCTCCGAAATCATTTCCGTTGCGGATGATCGGGCGAAAAAGGCTATCGCGCTGGTCGATCAAAAAGACGCTCTCTTCCTACAAGATATTCAAGCCAAGCAGGCTCGACTGGATGTTTTTGGCACGTTTTGGTCTCGCTATCGAGGCCAAGTTCGTGAATGCGAGCCGCGAGCGCGAGACGAAGTGCCCCACGATGCATTCTCCGCTTCGAATGGTGGCCCCTTGGCCGTGCTACCTCGATCGCAAGTCGAATCTATGTCGGACCAGAACGCGAGGTCTGACAAGAATTCAATAATATCTGGCGAACGCAGTCAATGGAAATTGGCCGAGCCCCGCGTCCAAGTGACGATTGATTTCGAAGCCAAGGCGAGCGAACATTTGAAATCTGGTCAAACCGGTCTCGCTTATCTTTCTGTCCGAAATCAATCCATGGGAGAATACTTAAGTGGCAACTTATCTCGATGGGTTTCTAATCGAGTCAAACGCACACACGGACTTTGAGAACTTACGGTGCATGAACGCCAACGATGCCCTTTATGCAAGTGGGGCTTCTCGCTGATCGCCTGTGCTTCGAACGACAAGACTCGCGAATGGACATTATTTTCGACAACGTGCTCGTGTATGGCGCCCGACCGAGTAGAAGTACCGATTCACTGAGTGCGAGTTCAATTTTGATATGAGCGATATCGGCGATCAGAGAAAAGTGTCATAAAACTGAATACTAACGGATTTTCTGCTGCAGCTACCAGCAGGGTCGCTACAGTCTTGGCTTCAAACTACCGAAGTCAACTGGATCACGCTATGGCAATAGATAACTCTTGAGCATCGAACTCCACTGCCCGCACGAGATCTTGGAGGAACGCAGCCGCCGGCGCTCCGTCAACCGCTCGATGATCAAACGTCAGACTGAGCGTCATGATTTGACGAGGCTCTCGGGCATCTGGATGATGAAGAACGGAAACGGGCCGAATGGCACCAAGGCCGAGTATCGCAACTTCGGGATAGTTGATGATCGGAGTAAATGCGTCGATGCCATAATGACCTAAGCTCGTTACGGAAAAGCAACCGCCCGTTAGGTCTTGAGCGGTGGGCTTTTCATGGCGACACTTGGCAATCGCTCGTTTGGACTGGTTAACAAATTCCAAAAATGGCAACAGGCTAGCATCCCGAATCACAGGTACCAGCAAACCATCGGTCGTATCGACTGCGATGCCGACTGAGATCGAATCGGTCGCTGGAACT
>JANMNK010000124.1:0-3193 GCA_031373875.1 Pirellulaceae bacterium
GCCAAAATCGAACCACGACGATCGGCTTCGATAATCGGATCGAGGCCTGGCTCAAGAGCCGTGCTGACCAATGTGTCAATTCCGGAAAGTGCTTCGCCTTGGAATTCTGGATCAGGCAAGTAAATTACCTTGGTCACAAAATTCGAATCGATGGCCGACTGGACATCTTTGTCGGTGAATTGGACAGGCACCGCGTTATGTGCCAAGTAAGCAGCAGTTCGCATGGTCGCTGCGCCAACTTCCAAAGTAGGATAGAGTTCAATCCCTTCCTGACCTGGAATATTGGTTAGCTTCAAGCGATAGATACCGCCTTGTTGAAACTCCAAGCGACCGGGAACGACCAGTGGTTCGCTCGTAAATGTGTTGTCGCCGACAACGTCATAGAAGACGTGCATCGACTCCATGTCGTTGAACAGAACTTGCACCGGTGGAGATTGCATGCCGCCGCCTGGAAGGCATCCCGGGTCAACGGGAACAGTTTCCGGCATCATGACGCCGGGACCTGGGCCACCGACCATCGGTCCGGGCTCTGCTAAGCGCGCTGCAGGTGGAATATTGTGTCGAATTCCATCGATTGCATTTGCCTGGCGTTCGACTGCGAGCATTGCTATGCCGAGCGCGGCCAGGACTCCCAAATATTTTCGCATCCTCATTCTCATCCCCCTGGACCAAAATTGGGTTACTCGGCCAGCCGGCACCGTCGTTGTCGGGCGGTGCCGCGGCAACACATAAAAAGTCATTGGCTGGCTTGCTGGATCACCAAAAAGCCTTGTTAAATCCGACTGGACACCGCTTTTGCGCGGCGTCTACAATCCCACCCTCAAGCTGTTGCTTGAGATTGGAATTCCATCGGAAAGCTAGCTACGCGCGGTAACGCACCTGGCGAGCAACTGCTCTTCCTTTATGTTCGGCGTATCATCTTTGGTTTCTTTGATAAAACCGTTACAACCTGCATATGGCGATCAATCATTACGGTCTTTGGGTCAAAAACATCGCGTTTGAGCGTATTTTTAGCCAGCTATCGGTGCCGGTGATGCGACGCACTGGTAGGCATTTCGTTGCTATCATTCCGATCGCGTGCGCACTATGTCTGCCGTTGTTTAATATCCTATTGGCACAGTCTCCTCCCACGTTGAATGACGGCCCCATACCGGGAGCGTCTGCCGGACAGCCAGCAACTCCTTCTTCGATTGACCCCAACGCATTGGTATTGCAAGCACTCGAACAATCGGTGTGGGGACCAAGCTTCACTTGCCAGATTCGACAACGCACGAAACTGTACGACAACGAAATGGTAGGCGTCGGGCAGTATTGGCACGCCGGTGAGGGTACTGGCAAGTTGGAGACTTATGTTCGTTATGCCGTCGCTAATTCGTTTTCGAATTTGATCCAAGTCAGCGATGGTCGATTGATGTGGACCAGCACGCGGGCCAACGAACCGCTGCGCAAAGTTCATCTCGATCGGGTCCGGCAAGCATTTCCTAATATGGGACGTGGATCGAATCGCCCAGATGTTGCTTTATACTTGGCCATTGGCGGCCAACCCGAAACGCTGCGATTGTTGTATCTGCGATATCGATGGTACAAAGCCTATGCGGGGACTTATCGCAAAGTCCCTGTATGGCAATTGATTGGCACATTACGGACTCAACCACCGTCCATAACGACAGCGGCACCGATCGATGGTTATGCACTTCGCACCGATCCCCCCAAGGGCATTCCAACCGATGTGCGACTGACACTCGGCCGCGAAGGCGAATTCAGCTCGTTCCCTTTTCAGATCGAGTATTTTGTGCAGAAACCGGACGAAAACAATCGAGAACGTCTCGTTCCTTTTTCAACGGTTGAGTACTACGACTACGTTACGAACATCGACACATCAAAACTCTTTCGTTACGAAGTGCAGAAAGATGTTGATCAAATCGAGGACGAAACGGCTCTCTATTTGCCACCAACACAGATCACGCGTGCCAAAGATCGGTCCGTTCGCTAATCAACTGGCCTCGCAGTCATACAGACCTCACTGGCAATCGTCGCTAGCGGCCGTCTTTCGCAATCGAACATGGCATCCAAGCCGAGTCGCACTGCAGAACTATTGTTTGCATGCAACTACGGCTTTGAATTCCAAGTACCTGCGGACAAAACGCAAAAGTGACTATCGAGGCCACTTAGGAATCGAACGGCCTGGAGTCCAAGGTGCTCCCGCGTCTTCAAGTTGCTTCTCAATCGCAACCAAGTCAACCTCGATCGCTTTTCGTAGATCCTCCAGCAACGCCGGAAGTTTCTGTGTTACGATTTCGAAATTTTTTCGATGGGTCTGTGTGGGGCCCAGACTGGAGGCCCAACTTCCTTGGACTACTTGTTGCAATCGGTCGAGCAGGCCTGGCATTTCGGGTTCCTGCCGCTTGGGTCGCGTTGGATCCCCTACAAACCGATCACTGATATCCAGTAGTCGAATCTCCAATTCGCGAGCCGTTTTGTAGAGTTCGATATTGAGACGCGGTGATCGCTCGATGACGGACTTCACATGCTCCACGCGTGTTTGCGATTCGCTGAGAATTTGGCTAGCGGCAAGAATGACTCGCTGTACCTCAGCCGTTTGATTCTGAAATTCTAATGCCGCGACCTTTTGCTCTGGCGTAACGACGCTCGCATCTAAAGGCTTGCATTCGAACGAAGTCGGCGCGACCAACTCCTTGAGTTCTCCATCAACAAATTGAACCAAGCTAGCCGTATAGGCTCCCGGCAACGCCATCGGACCGTTTCCATCGCTGCCAATTCGATGAGGCCCAAGCCCCGCATGTTGCAGGTCCCAGGTCATACGGTGCAATCCCGAGGATGTCGCTGCTGGCAGCCGTCGAATTACGTTGCCTTGGGCATCTCGAATAATCATCATCATGCGAGGTTCGTCTTCGCGATCCTCAGCTTTTAGGTTTTCCCAAGCTGGATAAGGAGTGTCTTGTCCGCTGGAAGATAAACCACGATCGCGTTTCTTGCGTTCACCTTTTTTTGTCTTCAAGGAATCTTTGAGATAATAGGTGATGACGGCACCGAAGGCAGGATTCTCTGCTGTATAAAACCCGGCCCCCTGAAATGCTTTTGAGCTTCCGCCCATAGGATCATCTTCGAGATACATCAAGGCTGGCTTGATGGGCAGGATTGCCGCAGGACTATCGACCAACTCTTGCGTCAG
>JANMNK010000134.1:0-1608 GCA_031373875.1 Pirellulaceae bacterium
GCGAGACAGAGTACTTCGCCAATCACCAATCTGCACTTGGGTAACGCACGAGCTTCATTGCACAGCGTCGAGGAAGCTGTCGGTGGCGATCGAGTGCAAGACTGTCGTCAGTTGGCCGTGCGGGCAGCCTGTTTGTTCCCCGGCGCACTTTATTGTGGCGTCGATATCTTGTTGCCGCGAACTGGGTTGCCGCTAGTTTGTGAAGTCAATGCGTTTGGAGATTTTCTGCCAGGATTAATTGCAAGTGGTCGATCCGTTTACCAAGCAATCTTGAATTCACGTCGCCAATGTAGAGAGGCTCTTGTTTGAAAACTGTGACTGCTATCGTATTTGACCTCGACCAGACGTTGTTCGATCGACAGCGAGCGTTGGATGATTGGATTTCCAGCCTGACGCTCGACAAGGCGGATCAATTACGCCTGCGAATGCTTGATCAAAACGGATACGGAAATCGTGACAGCTTTTTCACGGCGTTTAAGTCGATTACAGGGTGTAATCTAGATCAACATAGTTTCGTTCGTGCTTTCGTTCGCTACATTCAACCAGATTATTCACTGAACCTTTGCTTGAAACGTTTGGGAGCAAGGTACTCAATTGCTATTTTGACAAACGGTGGGGTAAGCACTCAGCAAGCGAAGATCCAGTCACTCTTACTAGACGAAGTTTTTCCACGCAGTCGGATTTTTATTTCTGAAGAGATCGGTTTCGCAAAACCTGATTACAGAGCTTTCGAATTCGTTGCGAATGCTTTTGGGGTTCCCGCAAGAGAGTGTTTGTACCTGGGTGATTCGGTGGAGACCGATGTGGAACCAGCGAGATCTGCTGGATGGATGGCACAAGAGGTTCGCAGTCGTTCTGAACTGATACAGTATTTGGTTCAAATGCAGGCGGTGGTCTCATGTTGAATCACATCGGTCGCAGCAATATTCTATTCGTCACATTGGACACGCTGCGTTATGACGTGGCTCAAGCCTTGTACGAAAGCGGCCGACTTCCTAATCTCTCTGGCTGTTTATCCGGTAAAGGTTGGGAACGCCGTCACTCGCCGGCCACTTTTACATACGCCGCCCATCATGCGTTTTTTGCTGGTTTTTTGCCTACACCAATGTCGCCAGCGGCTCATCCGCGTTTGTTTGCTTCCGAATTTGGTGGGAGCGAAACGACAACAGAACAAACTTTTGTCTTCCCCGAAGCGACCCTTCCTCAAGCACTTTCAAGGATTGGTTACCACACAATTTGTGTCGGCGGCACTGGATTCTTTAATCCAGAAAATTCCTTGGGGAGAGTTCTTCCGGGTCTGTTCGATGAATCGCATTGGTCCAATTCAATGAGTGTTGTCGATCGCGATTCGGCTCTGCACCAAGTCGATTGTGCGGTCAATGCGATCCAACGTCAAAAAGAAAAGCGTGTCTTTTGCTTCATCAACTTTTCGGCGATTCACCAGCCTAACTGGTTCTACGCGTCGGACATCCAACCTCTCGATGGTCGGGATACTTTAGAGAGTCATGGAGCCGCATTAATTGAAATTGATCGACAGCTTGCTCGCTTGTTAAAGTGCTTTCGCGAACGCGGCAGTTTGTTCGCGATTATTTGCTCGGATCACGGAAC
>JANMNK010000171.1:0-2732 GCA_031373875.1 Pirellulaceae bacterium
CGTTTGCGATCTGTTGCACTTAACAATTGAACGGCCGTCGGCTTAGTAATTGCAATATCGTGAACATACATGCCGCCGCTTGAGAAAGCGGCAAAACGTGTGCTGAAATCGCTGGTAGATATTTGCTTACCAGCCATCGAAATTGGTGTGGACGAGTTCAATCCTGCGTTGATGGAATAAGCTTTCGTCCAATTTTTGGTGCTCCAGGCCTCGATGACATTCGCGGACGACTTTGAGCCCGATAGCAATTGACCGCGTACCGAATCGAAAGCGATAGGGCCGACCGAGTTAGTCAGCGTAGCGACTTGTTTGAGTCTGGCGGGGACATTGAAAACCCGTACACCCGTCGTCGCCGACTCCATAGCAATGAGCGTTCCAGTCTGATTGATTGCCCAGGATGATAATGCTCCGGAAACAAATCGTGTCTGCGAAACGGTTGCGTTCGTTCGCCCGACATTCAAAGCCGTCACGATGCTGCCGGTCGACCGTGGCTGTTCGACAAACACAAGGTCTGCACTCGATGCGGCCTGGAATGTTGCGTTATTCAAGCTCATTGAACTTTGAATCGGAATGAGAATCGGTGTTCCGACCGATGCATCCACTCGATACAGGTTTGTGGTTCCAGCGTTCTGTGTGATCACAAGAAAGGTTTCATGCATCCGCATCACTTGCGTTGCTTGCCCGGAGGCTCCTCCGACAACCTGCGAAGAACCGTTGGTCAAATTCACCAAAGTCAATTGGCGACCGGCAAGTCCTAAATCGGACAGGATGAGCGCTTGCCCTTTCGTGGAGTTCACAGCCGCGCCGAGGATGCTGCCGGTTACAGAAACTTGATTCGTAAACGCTTGTAGATCAAAATCGAACAAAGCGAGTTGGTTGTTGCGCACCACCCAAGCTTGATGATCCGATATCCATTCAACAAGTTTGGTCGGCGTCCCCGCATCCACCGACGCTCCGAACTGCGCCGAAGTCGTTTGTGTTGTTTGCAGTACGGAGTGATTGCCATCCAGTAACGTCGGATAGTAAGATCCAATCGCCAAATTATTAAAGACAGCCGCGCCTTGGTCATTGGTTTTGACCCAACGCTCGCCCGTGTCGATGGTTCCATTCAGATTGCTGTCAAGAAAGACAACACGATTGGCGGTTCCTTGCTCAGCGCTTGTCTCCCAAACCTGGGAGGCATTCGAGTCGTCGTATACGAAAACGTTCAAACCTGCGAGCAAGCGTCGATCTTCCAAAGAATCGAATCGAAGCTTTCGAAGAACGAGACGGTTCACGTCGCCGTGTTGTTTATTTTTAAACGATGCCATCGCTAGTTCTGCTCCACCTGAACAACGTGTTCCGTAACGCCTGGCGCATCTCAATAATGGGCTACATACAGCAGACCATCGGATTCGTGGGAGGCGGTAATCCGACTCATAATGTATCAGGTTAGTTTATCGTGTGGACCCGATAAAAGGAAAGCGAAACCTACACTATCGCGGATTCAGTGCCAAATAGAAAAGTGCACGCTTCATGAAAAACCCCCGCTGTGGGTGCACCGGTGGCGCAATCAATTGTCTGATGCTCTTAAACCCGCCGGAGTTCCCGGAATTGCCGCTTTTTCTCCCGATTCTAACGATGGTTCCAAACATAGGAGCGCGAACAGGTCAGCCAATTCTTGTTTGGACAGTTGTTGTTCAATTCCTTCAGGCATCAGCGATTTTTCATTTTGCTTGATTTCTTCTACTTCGCCGATCGGAATTATCTGTTGTTTTCCGCCTTGAACCTTTAGGACAATTCGCTGTTCCGATTTCTCAATCAACAGTCCTTGGACTACTTGTCCAGAGTCAGTCAGTACGGTCACGCTACGGTAGGCCTCACCTATCACCAAGCTTGGGTCAAAGACGGCTACAACCATTTGCTCGAAACTTCCTCGGCCGTTTCGCGTGATGTTAGGGCCGACTTCGTAACCTCGTTCATGCAAGATGTGGCATTGGCCACATATACGATCGTAGACAGCGAGGCCGTTGCGCGCATTTCCCTTCGCTTCCCAGTTTAAGAAGTCGGTCATCTGCTGAACGATGACTTGCCGTTCTTTGGAATCTTGAACCCGAACTGCTCCCCATATTTTGGTAACTTGGTCGCGGATTTTTTCAGACTTACTCTGAGCCAATAGTCGGACTTGATTGGGGCTAACGATTTCTTTGGTTAGTTTTCCCGCAATCATACTTTCGAGCATTCGGCTGGCCGAATCTTCACGTTGAGCAAGTTTTACGGCAAGTGTCGCTAGAGTCGCTTGTTCGAAAACCGGCAAGTTCGCAAACAGCTTATCTTTCGTCTCGGCGCTGCCACGGTCGAGTGCAATTCCCAGGACAAAATCTCTCCAGGCACCGTCCGAATCCTTTTTGTTCTTACTGTCGTCAAGTAGTTGCTCCAAGGCCGCCTCGATCGCTTTGGGATGGTCGATTGCCAAGGACGCCAACAGTGCGATGCGACGGTTGCTCTCAAGGCTGCCTTCGAGCATTTTCGACGTGCCTGCTTTAACGGCACTTTCGTCGTTGACTAGTATTTTCGATTCGAGGAACGCGTAAGCTAACAAATCTGGATTTGTTGGAATTGATATTTTCTGAGTCTTGAGCCACTCTTCCAGAATCGGACGCAGAGCGTCGCGACCGATTTCAGCACTCCTGCATCTGGCTGTAAGGGTTGCCAGCAATTCACCTGCCTCAGGTCGCGCGTCGTTTGCGGCC
>JANMNK010000190.1:0-5521 GCA_031373875.1 Pirellulaceae bacterium
AGGCTTTGCGAATCGATTTGATTTGGAACCAATCCAAACAGTTTGTGAAGCTCGTCATTCTTTGGCGTTTTCTCAACGACTCGAACGACGTAATAGATGTTCTGTGGTTCGTTGGGTATGGCAGCAAATTGGCCATCGGGCGTAGCGAACACGCTGCGCATGAAATTGTCGCCGACGGTATCCAGTTGATCGACGCGCGTAATCGATGGCATTCCAAAGGACGACTGTCCCGACATCATCCACGTGAATGGCGTAGGAGTACCAATTAGGGCCCGTTCTGCGTCCGAAAGCACTGCTGTCCAAGGTGAATCTCCGACCGGTTGCAACTGTTTTGCCATCGCTTCAGCTTTTTCTTTGGCAGCTTCGCGCGCTTTCTGCAAGTAGTAGACGGACTCCACTTCGGCGCGGGCATCTTCGAACGTCGGCGTCGATTCAGGCTTTTCTTCGATCTTCCAAAACACGAAAGTCGTGAGGCCGCCGGTGTCGAATAACTGGCTGTTGCCGGGTGAAAACAATGGCAAACTTGGTGTCAAAACGACCTGACCAAACGAAGAGTTTTGAACCATACTTTTTCCGATTGGCAAACTAAGCACCGATTGGGCGTCCACGAGACCAGTCTTGCCATATTGCAGACTGTTCTCATCGGCCAATTTCTGCAGATCAAGCTCTGTGGGCTTAGTGGCAGTGGTATCTTTGGCCTCGATGCTTCGGCGGTAAATTTGGTTCTCGTCCGAGTAGGCTTGCATTTGGTCAGCGATGCCTGACAGAGACGATTGAAGCTTGAGACGAGTCGTTTCAAAAACCATCGAACGAGTAATCTGTTCGCGAACTTCGTCAAGCGTCTGCGTTCGCATTTCTGGTGCGGCAGGCGTCGTTGTCGAAGGAGTAGTCGCGGGTGGTGTGGTCGGTGCATCGCCGACATTGAGCGACGAGTCCGCTGCTGTAGGAGGCTGTGTTTCGGGACTGGCCGCTGTCGTTGCTTCCGGTGCAGCGGTTTCCGGTGCCGCAGCAGGAGTTGTCGGAGTTTGTTCCGTGGTTGTTGGTGAGTCAGTAGTCGGCGGTGCAGTTGCAGGAGTTGTCTCCGGAGTCTCAGCCGGAGGTTGGGGAGCGTCAGTCGCAGGCGGCTGAGGATTTTCAGGCTGAGCGGGCTCTTGGAAACTAACTAATCGCGTGGCCGAATCGGACTTGCGCAACGTTTGACCACCGCCACCATCTTTTGGTGCGTCTGGGATTTCTGCAGGCTTGTCACCTTCCGTAGTCGGAGCAGGCTCGGGATTGCCCGGTGCAGGATCAGTCGGCGATCCTGGCTCAGTTGGCGCAATCGGTGGCTCAGTACCGGCTGGCCTGTTTGATTCGGACGTTCCCGACTCTGGAGAAGCGGGTGTCGCGTTACCGGGTGCTGGTGGTTCGCCCGTTGTTGGGGAAGCCGTTGGTGTTCCGGTGCCGGCAGGTGGAGTTTCCTTAGTGACCGGCACTCGGAAGCGACCTGCGGCGACGCCCTTCTCATATTCCTTGACGATCTCTTCTTCCGTAAGCTTGGCAATTGCGGCCTTGAGTTGATCTTCCAAGTTAGCTGATACAAATTCCACGTTGGCCGCAAGTCGTCGCTTGAAACCTGGTTTCGGGCTGGTGGAAAACGGAATCTGTTCTTTTCCTTCGTCGTATATTTTGCGTAGTTCTTGGTCCGTCGGTTTGTTGGCTTCTTTCGCTTTTTCTAAGAAGTCCGATACGAGCACAGGAAATGCTTCGATCTTTGCTTTCTTGTGGAATTTCTGAAAAATCTCCCAGTTCTGTTCTGGCGTAATGAGCGGCCTTTGTTGGCTGCTCACGCCTGCTTCGAGAACTTCGAGCAACATTCGCGTCGCAAGTTCATCGCGCAAATAGTTGACGAGTTCGTAGTGGGTCAAATTGCCTTGGCTAGTCTCTTTGAAAATCTCGGCGTACTTTTTTCGGTCAATGCGGTTGGCGGCCAAGTCCACCAAGTATTGCTCGACGGCTTCGTCGCTGATCGTAATGCCAAGTTGGTAGGCGCGCTCGGCAAAGAGTTTCGTCTGAATAACGGACAAACGGTCGTTGTAGGGATTGAGGCCTAAGTCGAATTGTTGTGGCCCGGTCATTTGAAAGCCAGGGACTCGGGGAACGCCACCGTTAGCGATGACTTCGGTAGCAAGCCGATTAAGAAACAGTTGAGCTTGACCATGAATCTGTTGGAGGCGATACGCGTATTCTTCGCTGATGGTCCCGCCGCGCCAGCTAACGATACGATTTTTGTTGGATCGCGAAGCCGAATACGAGCTTGAAATTACCTGTTCCAGAGCCGGAGCAATGATAAAGGAAATGATGGCCACAACGACCAATCCCGCCATCCAATAGGTTTGGTTCTTACGAAATACCTGAAAAGGGCTAGCCATCCAACAAATCCTTCAGTTCAACAATCGGTCAAAAAATAGCTCCGCAATTGGGCAGATTTTAGGGGTTAACTGTGAAAACGCAATTCCAACCTAATCGTATAGAGCAAAAGCTTGCCAGCAATTTCAACATCTTGCTAGTCTAAGAAGCACGATGACAGCAGTTGCACGGTCTACGCTGCTTGCAATTGTGAAAATGGGGGGTGTAGAAAATCAGACCCAAATTTGTCGTGAAGAATGCGATTGGGTACTAGTCATGTCGTGAATCGGACGCTAGCTTCCCTACAGGAAGGGTTTCGGAATAAACCCTAATTTCGTGAGGAAAGTGTCAGGCAAAGCTTTATTTATGGCATCCGAAAAGAAGAAATCACTGGTCATTGTCGAGTCTCCTGCCAAAGCGAAGACGATTTCCAAGTTTTTGGGGAGCGACTATATCGTCGAAGCCAGCATTGGCCATATTCGCGATTTGCCGCAAGGTGCCAAAGAGATCCCCAAGGAATACAAAACCGAAAAGTGGGCTTATCTGGGCGTCAATGTAAACGACAATTTTACGCCTATTTATATTGTCCCTGCTGAAAAGAAAAAGCACGTTTCCAAACTGCAGGCTTTGGTAAAGGATGCGAAAGACCTTTATCTGGCGACGGACGAAGACCGCGAAGGAGAAGCGATCAGTTGGCATTTGCAGCAAGTTCTTAAACCCAAGATCCCTGTTCATCGGCTCGTTTTCCACGAAATCACTAAGGAAGCCATCGAAAACGCACTTTCTCATCCTCGCGATATTGATGCGGGAATGGTCAAAGCTCAGGAAACGCGCCGAATCCTCGACCGCCTGTACGGTTTCGACGTCTCCCAACTACTTTGGAAAAAAGTCCGACCGAAGCTGTCTGCTGGTCGCGTGCAGAGCGTTGCGGTTCGAATGATTGTGGACCGCGAGCGAGAACGAATGGCTTTCCATTCAGCGACTTATTTTGACTTGGAAGCTCTCTTCCAAAAGAGCACTGGCGTTTCATTCAAATCGATGCTGGTCAGTTGTGACGGCAAAAAGATTCCGTCGGGCAAAGATTTCGATGCTGCGACTGGCAAGCTCAAAGATCCAAATTACTTGCTGCTGAACGCCGAGTCTGCCGAAGCGCTTCGTGCGCGATTAGCCAGTGCAAAATTCCGCGTTGCGAAAGTCGAAGTGAAACCGTTCACCGAGCGCCCAAAACCTCCGTTTACGACGAGCACGCTGCAACAAGAAGCGAACCGCAAACTTGGCTTTACCGCCAAGCGAACGATGAATATCGCTCAAAGCTTGTACGAAAACGGTTACATCACTTACATGCGTACCGACTCGACGAACTTGGCACAGGTCGCAATCGACTCGGCCCGCGACTTGGTCAAGTCGCAATATGGCCCCAACTTCCTGCATCCCACGCCGCGACAATATTCGACCAAGGTCAAGAACGCGCAAGAGGCTCACGAAGCGATTCGCCCGGCCGGTCATCCTTTCCAATTGCCCGAAGTTCTGCGAAAGGAACTTGGTATCGATCAATTTCGTTTGTTCGAAATGATTTGGAAGCGAACGATTGCTTGCCAAATGGCGGACGCTCGAAAGAAACGCGTTACGGTCACGATC
Organism: Pirellulaceae bacterium; assembly: GCA_031373875.1. Lineage (GTDB taxonomy): Bacteria > Planctomycetota > Planctomycetia > Pirellulales > Pirellulaceae > JANMGV01. The sequence continues at coordinate 4,027 of JANMNK010000190.1, forward strand.
GAGGGTGATGGCGCGATTTTCCAAGCTTCCGGTACGACGATTGAGTTCGAAGGTTTCTTGCGAGCTTATGTCGAAGGCAGTGACGATCCAGAAGCCGAGCTAGCCGAACAAGAGACTTTGCTACCGGATCTGGCAGAGCAAGAATCGCTCAATTGCAAAGAGCTGAAATCCTTGTCGCATACGACTCAGCCGCCAGCGCGATTCACCGAAGCTTCGTTGACGCGAACTTTGGAAGAGAAAGGCATTGGCCGTCCAAGTACGTATGCTTCGATTATCGAAACGATTCAAGATCGCGAGTACGTGTTCAAAAAAGGCAATGCGTTGGTTCCCAGCTGGACTGCGTTTGCCGTCATTCGCCTGCTCGAAGATCATCTTGGCCAATTGGTCAACTACGAGTTTACTGCCAATATGGAAGACTTGCTGGACTCGATTAGCCGCAACGAACAAGACAGCGTTGAGTACTTGCAGGATTTTTACTTGGGGAGCGACGCTGTTGCAGGTGTCGATCACTTGTCCGGACTGAAACCGCTCTTGGAATCCAAAGTTGTCGAGATCGATCCACGAAGTGCTTGTCAGTATTCGCTGGGGCGTCCTGAAACAGGCGAATTGCGCGAAGAGATATTTGTACGCGTTGGTCGCTATGGGCCTTTTCTCGAACAAGCCGACCGACGAGCGAGCATTCCCGATGTAATGCCGCCCGATGAATTGTCGATGGACAAAGCCATTGAGTTACTGGATAAGGCTGCGGTCAGCGATGAGCCGTTGGGTACCGATCCACAAACGGGTAAGCTGATCTATGTCAAACAAGGACGATTCGGGCCTTACGTACAATTGGGTTCGGCCGAAGACGAAGAGAAAAAGAACGCTTCGTTGCTTAAAGGCATGGAGCCGGAGACGCTGACTTTAGAAACAGCCATTCAACTATTGTCGCTGCCTAAGAACTTAGGCGCTTTCCCCGACAACAACGAACCCATCGTCGCAATGAACGGCCGATTTGGACCTTATGTAAAATGCGGCGCCGAGTCTCGTTCTCTCAAGCCCGATATGAATCTTTTGGAAGTCACGTTGGACCAAGCTATCGGCCTGTTGCGCGAACCTCGACAGTTGCGAGGTCGTGCTGCCGCTGCGCCGCGAACGCCGCTTAAAGTATTCGATCCTTCACCAGTGACAAAAAACCCTTTGCAACTTTTTGATGGTCGCTACGGGCCTTATGTAACGGACGGCGAAACGAACGCGTCGTTGCCCAAAGATACGCCGCCCGATGCACTGACTTTTGAGTTGGCTCTGCAATTACTTGCCGATCGCGCCGCCATGGGTGGCACTAAAAAGAAACGCGGGCGAAGCTCGTCGACGACCAAGGGAGCTGCTAAGAAAACAACGAAGAAAGCAGCCAGTTCTGGAGACGCCCCTGCCAAAAAGGCTGTTAAGAAGAAAGCAGCCACAAAGAAAACTACTACAAAGTCAGCAGCAGCAAAAAAGAATAAAGCGGATACTG